>NZ_VSZV01000038.1:0-1317 GCF_008919455.1 Rhizobium sp. PEPV16 | reverse complement strand
GCAGCAAGGCGGGCTCCTGCGCCCGGCGCATTTCGGCAAACTGCGCCTCGGTCGGTGCGGGCGGTGCGCCGACCGGCTCGAAGAGCCCACGCGGGTTGCTTTCGTCGCGCTGGGCCTCCCAAACCTCCATCGGATTGGTGAATTCCTCGTCGATGCGCAGCAGGCAAAGCGCGTGGCGGCCGGGAACCAAACCGCTCACCTCGAGACGGACGGCGGTCCGGCCCGAGCGGTTGATGGCATCGACGCTATGGATGAGGCTGATGGAAACACCGCCGCCCGGCAGCCGCGTCGGCAGGATCGCCAGGCCATCCTGGTCGGGAACAAGCGGTGGTTCGGCGGTCACCTTGCAAACGGTATCGCCAAGCGTTGCCAGCAATTCCATCGATGTGAGGCCGGGCTTCTTGATGATGTCGAAGGGCGGCGCCCTGTCGACATCCGTGACCAGCATGTCCAGATTGGTCTTGTGCTCCCACTGCGCCTTGGTGAAATTGCGCGAACCGAAATAGGCAAAAATCGTGCGCTGGCTCCAGCCGCCGATAAAGGCGTGGTCATTGCTGAGGAAAGTGAAATTCGCCGCTTTCGGGGCGATGATGCGCCGGTCGTGCTGTTCGATGATGCGGGCGATGATCCCGGCGTAATAGGCTTTGCCATGCCAGCTATGGTGATCGCTCCAGCCGAGCTGCGGATCGCATTCATCGTTGATGATGGGCAGGCCTGCAAGGCGCGGGTGATGCTCCTTGAGGTGGTCGACGACGAGAAGCGTGCGGTCGACGATACCGTGGGTTTTCGGGGTCAGGTCTTCCTTGCTGCCGTTGACGCCCTTTTCGTGGATCGAGATGTAATCGAGGCGCGGCGGGCCATCGCCGGTCAGGCAGCTCGTGCCGCTGTCGCAATGGGCCATGAGGGCGCGAAAGATCGGCGACAGCGTGCGAGCGGTGCCGGGTCCGCCCATCGGCAAGGTGGGATCGACAGCGTCGAGGCCGGCGACGCAGGCGTCGTAGTAGTTGGTGTAACCCTTGATCCCGTAGGTCCACCAGCCGGAATCGGCCTCGTTCGTCGTTTCGAAATACCATGTGCGCAATTCGTCCATGCCGTAACGGGCGCCATAGCGGTCGACCGTTGCCGTCACGAGATCCCGCCAGCGCCTGACCTGATCCATGTCCTCATAGTCGGTGAAGAGGCCGGATGGGTTGCCCATCAGCTCGAAGAACGGCTTCAGGCGGTGTTCGATCATCACGTCGAGCGCGCGGTCGAGCAGGGACCAGTCGTAGCCGGCCCCACCCTTCGCACTCAGCAGATTGTAGAGATAATGCACAC
>NZ_VSZV01000053.1:714-1831 GCF_008919455.1 Rhizobium sp. PEPV16 | reverse complement strand
CGCCTGGCCTCTCCTTCACCTTGTCGAGCAGTGCGATTGACGCAGCCGTCAACAAGCGCGGCGTCGTGCTCGCGCAGATGTCGATGATATCGGATGAGCTCGAGGCGCAAACGCTCGTCATTCCTGTCGACCTGCGCATTGCACTGCGCGAAAGCTATTTCCTCGCCTGGGATCGGGCCGCCTTGCAGAAGCCCCACGGGCGCGAATTCCGCGATTGGCTCATTGCTATTTCCCGTCAGCAGGCTTTGGCATCGGCTCCCAAGTAAACACTTTAGAAAAACTAAAACGGAACCTAGCTGAGCGATATTGATGAAAATTTGCGCCTGGCGATAATTTGCGCAGTCGCCTTTCCTTGGCGGCATGGCCGACATAGCAGGAGAGCTCGATGGCGCGAATTGACAAGATGAAACTCGGGACTTTCGTCTATACGTTCGGGTTTCATCCTGCCTCCTGGCTGCATCCGGCAAGTGATGTCAACGGCGCCAACGACTTCGCTCACCTGCTCGATGTCGCCAAACGATCGGAGGCAGCCAAGTTCGATTTCATGTTCATGGCGGATTCTCCTGCCGCCGCCGTCGGCGATCCCTATGCGCTTGCCCGCATTCCCACAAAGATGAACCGTTTCGAACCGCTCTCGCTGCTTTCGGCTCTGGCGGTCACCACCAACGATCTCGGTCTCGTGGCAACGGTGTCGACGAGTTACTACGAGCCATACAATGTCGCCCGCCTGTTCGCCTCGATCGACCATTTGAGCAAGGGGCGCGTCTGCTGGAATGTCGTCACGTCAGATCATGACGAAACCGGCTACAACTTCAATCGCGAGGGGCTGGACCCGCATGCACTGCGTTACGAGCGCGGCAACGAGTTCGTCGACGTCGTGTTCGGCCTCTGGGACAGCTTCGAGGAAGGCGCGCTGCTGCTCGACCGTGAAAACGGCATCTACTACGACAAGGACAAACACCACACGCTCAATCACAAAGGTAAGCACTTCCAGGTTCGCGGTCCCCTCAACATCGCGCGAACGCCCCAGGGCCGCCCGGTCATCGCCCAGGCGGGCGGTTCGGAAACCGGAATGGACATGGCGGCGCGCACGGCCGAGATCGTCTTCAGCCTCGCA
>NZ_VSZV01000053.1:0-704 GCF_008919455.1 Rhizobium sp. PEPV16 | reverse complement strand
AGCGCCGGATGCCGGCCCATGGGCGCGATCCGGACGATCTGAAAATCATGCCGGGCATCGTCATCAACGTCGGTGAAACCGAAGCCGAAGCAAAGGCGAAAGTGGATTATCTGATCGACAAGATGCATCCGGATGTCGGCCGGCTGATGCTTTCCGAATTCCTGGAAGCGGACCTGCGCGACGTGGCTCTCGACAAGCCTTTCCCCATGGATCGGCTGCCGGCGGCGCCCAAGGGATCACGCGCCCTGTTCGACGAACTGGTCGATTTCGTCAAGAGCGGCCGCACCGTCGGCGAACTCATCCGGCACTATGCCGAGAAGCATACCGGAAACGGCATCACAGGCACGCCGGCCCAGATCGCCGACTACATGGAGGAATGGTTCGAGACGCGTGCGGCCGACGGCTTCATCCTGATGTTCCCGACCTTGCCGTCCAGCCTCGACGACTTCGTGCGGCTTGTCCTGCCGGAGCTTCGCCGCCGCGGCCTCTTCCGCGAGGAATATGAGGGCAAGACTTTGCGCGAAAACCTCGGTCTTTCAATGCCTGTCAATCGCTTTGCCAAAACGCAAGAGCCAGCCCGATGAGTGCCGAGGCTTTGATCAGCGAAGCGGACTTCAAGCTTTCGATGCGTCATCTGGCAGGTGCCGTCAGCGTGATTACGGTCGGCGACGGGCAAGACCGCACCGGCTTCACCGCAACGTCGG
>NZ_VSZV01000319.1:46543-46673 GCF_008919455.1 Rhizobium sp. PEPV16 | reverse complement strand
AAGCGAAATCGTCCGCCAGCAGGACGCCTTCCTGCTGCACGGCGTCTATCACCTGCGCCCGCTGAACCTGAAAACGGTCGCCGAAGCGATCAAGATGCATGAATCCACCGTCAGCCGCGTCACGTCGAAC
>NZ_VSZV01000319.1:46434-46533 GCF_008919455.1 Rhizobium sp. PEPV16 | reverse complement strand
TGCAGGAGAGCCCGGAGGCGGTGCTTTCCGACGACGATATCGTCGACATGCTGAAGAAAGGCGGCGTCGATCTCGCCCGCCGCACCGTTGCGAAATACA
>NZ_VSZV01000319.1:0-46424 GCF_008919455.1 Rhizobium sp. PEPV16 | reverse complement strand
AAGCGAAATCGTCCGCCAGCAGGACGCCTTCCTGCTGCACGGCGTCGATTACCTGCGCCCGCTGAACCTGAAAACGGTCGCCGAGGCGATCAAGATGCATGAATCCACCGTCAGCCGCGTCACGTCGAATAAATATATGCTGACGCCGCGCGGCCTCTTCGAACTCAAATATTTCTTCACCGTCTCGATCAGCGCCGTTGCCGGCGGCGACAGCCATTCGGCCGAGGCCGTGCGTCACAGATCCGTGCGCTGATCCTGCAGGAGAGCCCGGAGGCGGTGCTTTCCGACGACGATATCGTCGAGATGCTGAAGAAGGGCGGCGTCGATCTCGCCCGCCGCACGGTTGCGAAATACCGGGAGGCAATGAACATCGCCTCTTCGGTCCAGCGCCGCCGCGAGAAGCGGGCGCTCGCCAAGGTCGCGGGCTTCTGACGCAGCAATGCTTCGACCTCGATCGAAGCATCCGGCCTGAAAATCCCGTTATTCCTCTCCAGCGCGCCAGCGTCTTTTCAGACGCGCAACGGCGCCGCAACCCTTTGAATTGTCTTCAACCAAGATCGAAATGCCGACCATGACGCCGCAAAATTCCAACCTTGCCAGGGAGCTTTTCCTGCTGCTGGTGCTGGCGACCCTCTGGGGTTCCTCCTACAGCTTCATCAAGATCGGCGTCGAGACGATCCCGCCGATCACGTTGATCGCCGCCCGCACGCTGATTGCCGGCGGCATTCTGCTGGCCGTCCTGCGCCACCGGCGTGTCCGTCTGCCGCGTGATCGTGCCACCTGGCGGCGGTTTTTCGTTCAGGCCTGTCTGAACAGCGTCGTCCCCTTCACGCTGATCGCCTGGGCGGAACAGTCCGTCGATGCCGGATTGGCGGTGATCCTGAATTCGGCAACGCCGATCTTCACCTTCCTGCTGGCCGTGCTGATCACCGGCCATGAGCAGGTGACGCTGCGAAGGCTTTTCGGCGTCATGGCCGGGCTTGCCGGCATCTGCCTCGTCATCGGCATCGAAGCGCTCAGTGGTCTCGGTGAAAACCTGATGGCGCAGCTTGCCATCATCCTGGCGACTATCTGTTATGCAGGTGCCGCGATTTTCAGCAAGAACTTCAAGGGGCTTGATCCCGCAGTGCCGGCGGCCGGCTCGTTGATCTCAGGCGCGGTCGTTCTCTTGCCGATGAGTCTTATCATCGATCGGCCGTGGGAACTCGATCCTTCGGCGGCATCGATGCTGGCACTGCTGGCCCTCTCCGCCTTTTCGACGGCGCTTGCCTTTGTGATCTATTTCCGTCTCGTCCAGACGCTGGGTTCGGTCGGAACCACCGCGCAAGCCTATCTCAGAGTGCCGATCGGTGTTGCGATCGGCATCGTCTTCCTCGGCGAAAGGCTGAGTCCGACGGCCTGGATCGGACTCATCTGCGTCATATCAGGTGTCGCCGCCATGACGATCCCCGCCAGAAGGGGCGCAACGCAGGCGCGAAACGCGTAAAGTGGATGGACTGGCGGTCGGCGGTATGCCTTGCCCGACAAGGCATCCGCCACACGTTGATCGAGTGCCACTGTTGGTGATTCGGCGCCCTATTGACTTTTCGGCACGCTCTGGCTAGAAGCCCGCCGCAATCGATGCCGTGAACGGCGTCTGGAGTTATCCCCAGCATCAGAAGGGCACCAAGGACCCGCAGGCCTAAGCCGATCTTGCTTGAGATTGTGCGAAGTGCTTGGATGAACCTGAGGCTTGGCGTAAACTGATACCCGCAAACGACCATAAGAAGGGAAACTCCATGAGTGTGCGTGTATCCGGGAAACATATGGAAATTGGTGAATCTTTCCGTCAAAAGATCGAGGACCAAATTGGTATGGCCATCACGAAATACTTCGACGGGGGATATTCCGGCCAGGTGACCGTGGAAAAGGCGAGTTCTCGTTACTCGGCGGATTGCAAGCTGCATCTCGACAGCGGGGTGGTGCTGCATGCGGCCGGCGAGGCGACCGACCCGCAATTGGCTTTCGATGCCGCCTCCCAGCGGATCGAAAAACGGCTGCGGCGATACAAGCGCAAGCTGAAGGACCATCACGCCGGAAACCATCTGAATGGTTTTGCAGAGGTCTCCTACACGGTTATGGATTCCGTTCCTGATCACGATGATGAAATCGCTGACGATTTCGCTCCGGCGATCGTCGCAGAAAGCACGAAGCAGCTGAAGACCATGTCGGTCGCCACCGCAGTGATGGCGCTCGACATGACCGACGAGCCGCTTCTCCTGTTCCGCAGCCCCGGCAAGGAACATCTGAACATCGTTTACCGTCGGCACGACGGAAATATTGGCTGGATCGATTCAGCCAGTATCAAAGGCTGAGATCAGGGTGGTGAGCGGCGGTATTGCCGCCGCTCCTTGCATTTGATCCCGGCGACAGAAGGAAAAAGAAATGGCATTGGCAGATTTGCTCCATCAGGATGCGATCATTCCCGCCCTCAGAGTAAATTCCAAGAAACAGTTGCTTCAGGAATTGGCTGCAAGAGCCTCCAGGATCACCGGGCTCTCCGAACGGGAGATCTTCGACGTCATCCTGCAGCGCGAACGCCTGGGCTCGACAGGAGTCGGCAACGGCATCGCCATTCCCCACGGCAAGCTGGGAAACATCCATTCGATCGTCGGCATCTTCGCCCGGCTGGAGCAGCCGGTCGATTTCGAGGCGCTGGACGACCAGCCTGTCGATCTCGTGTTCCTGCTGCTTGCGCCGGAGGGCGCGGGCGCTGATCATCTCAAGGCTCTGTCGCGTATCGCCCGCGTGCTGCGCGATCACGATCTGGTCGCCAAGTTGCGCGCCACCGATTCCGCCTCGGCGATCTACGCCTTCCTCAACGAAGAGCAGACGTCGAACGCTGCCTGAGCTGTATTATCCCCGAATGTGAAAAGGCGCCTGATATCCCAGGCGCCTTTTGCGTTACGAGGGGCTGAACGATCAGAACTCTTCCCAGCTGTCCTGCGCCACGGCAGCGGATCCGCGCGACGGGGCAGTTGCGCGGCGGACCGCCGGGGCGCTCGCGCGAGGCGAAAGGGCTGAAGTCGCCGGCGCCCGCATCCTTTGCGCGACGGAGGCAAGGGCCGCGGCGTTGCCCGAACCCGAGACGTTGAAGCGCGTGGCGAGCGCCTTCAGCGTTTGTGCCTCGTCGTTGAGCGCGACGCTGGCAGCGGTCGCTTCCTCTACCATGGCCGCATTCTGCTGCGTCACCTGATCCATCTGGTTCATGGCCTGGTTGATTTCCTTCAGGCCGACAGCCTGTTCGCTGGCCGATGCCGAGATTTGCCGGATGAGGTCGTTGATGCCCATCACCTGTTCGGCGATCTTGTGCAGCGTGCCGCCGGCGCGCCCGACGAGATCGACGCCCTCCTTGACCTGGACGGCCGAGCTGTTGATCAGCGTCTTGATCTCCTTGGCGGCATTGGCCGAACGCTGTGCGAGTTCACGCACCTCCTGGGCGACGACGGCAAAACCCTTGCCGGCTTCCCCGGCACGGGCCGCCTCGACGCCGGCGTTGAGCGCCAGCAGGTTGGTCTGGAAGGCGATCTCGTCGATGACGCCGATGATCCGCGAAACCTCCGTCGAAGATTGCTCGATCCCTTGCATCGAGGCGATCGCTTTCTGCACCACTTCGCCGGACTTTTCGGCATCCTGGCAGGCGAGGTTGACGTTGTCGGCCGCCGTGCGCGCATTCTCGGCGCTGGAATCGACCTGCGCAGTGAGTTCGTTGAGCGCGGCCGCCGTCTCTTCCAGGCTGGCAGCCTGCTGCTCGGTGCGCTTGGCGAGGTCGGAAGCGCTGTTGCTGATTTCACCAGTGCCTGAGCCGATATTGGCGACGCTGAGGTTCATCGTGTTGATGGTCTCTTCGAGGCTCGCGAGCGCGGCGTTGAAATCCTGCTTCAGCTTACCGTACTCGCCGGGGAACTCGTCGGTGATGCGGTGGCTGAGATTGCCCTGCGACAACTCGGAAAGGCCGGCGCCGACGATCGAGACGATATGGCGCTGCAGCGACACCGATTCCTGGCGCTCCGATTCCGAGCGGCTGCGCTCGGTCTCGGCCGCCTGTCTCTGGTCTGCGGCCTCGTCTTCGAGGCGGCGGCTGTCTGCGAGCGTGAAGCGGAAGCCTTCGAGCGCCTTGGCGACCGAACCGACCTCGTCGCTGCGGTCCTGGGCGGCGACCGGTTCGCCATACTGGCCGTCGCTTAGCGCCTTGACGCTGGCGACCAGCCCGCCGAGCGGCCGCTGCACGAAAGAGCGGACGGCGAAATAGAGCGCCAGCATGACGGCGCCAAGCACGATCAGCCCGTTGATGATCATCATGTAGGTCTGGTCTCGCACCGGCGCGTTGATCGCCGTGTGCGGCACGTCGACGAGCACCACCCAGGTGGCGTTGACACCGGGAACCGCGAATGGATAGACGACACGATCGAAGGGATCGAGACCATCATAGGTGAGGTTCCTGACCAGACCGGGCTGCTTGCTCGACAGCGCCGTCTTGACGATGTCGGCGCCCTCGCCGTCATATTCCTTGGTCATCAGCTCGGGGATCGGCGCGACGATCCAGTTGCCGGCCTGCGACAGCAGCGTCACGCGGCCCGAACCGAAAGGATGCAGCGCCTGCAGCTTGTCGGTCAGCGACTTCAGCGAAATGTCGACACCGCCGACGCCGATCATCTTACCATCAGACATGACCGGATAGGCAATCGAGGTCAGCAGCGTCGGCACGTCTGTTCCTTCGGCCATATAGGGCGTAGTGATCGCGCCCTTGCCGCTGTCGGCGGCAAGCTTCCACCATGCGGCGGTATAATCATTGTCGAAGGTTGAATATTGGATGCCGCCGTCCTTGGTCTTCGACCAGTAAGGCGTGAAAGCGCCGTTCTTGTTCGTGCCTTCGTCATTGTTGTTGGCGATCTCGGTGCTCTTGCCGTCGAGCGCGCCGAGCTGCTCGCAGAACCAGCTGCCGAAGGCGAAGGCATTCTGCTCGAGATTGGCCTTGAGCACATTGATCATGCCCTTGCGATCGAGCGACTTGCCTTCATGGCCGCGGCCGATGACGCCCGACATGGTGCGCGCGGCGCTGGCGAGTTCGCCGACATTGGCGGCGATTTCATTGGCGATCGATTTTGCCTCGAGGTTGGCCTGATCCATCGTCAGCGTCTGGACGCGATCCCGGGTCTGGCCGATGAGGAAAAAGTTCGAAACGATGAGAACAAGCGCTATGGCGATGCCGGTGATGACGATGAGTTTCGCGGCAAGCGATTTCATGCGAAAAATGAACATGGGGTCCTCGGGCAAGGATGCGCCGAACGGGCATTTTCCGGCGCAGGAGCAAAGGCTTCGCCCCGTCATGGAGCAGCCGCGTGGACAGCTGGATTCCAAAAGCGCAAAGAACCAGCGACCACGGGCAACATCGCCGGAGATCTCTTAAATTTGAATGAAATTCGATCGATCGAGCCGAGGAAAATCGCCGGAACGCCCTGAATTACCGGGAGTTTTACCGGCGGCTTCGCAAAGAGACGCCCCTATATCCTGTCTGCGACTTCCTCGCTCAGAGGGATCGACGGTTGTGCTCCGGCCTTGAGGCATGCGAGCGAACCGGCAACCGCCGCACGGCGCAGCGCCGAGACAAAATCGAGGCCGTCGTCGAGGCTGGCGGCGAAATAGCCGCAGAAAGTGTCTCCCGCGCCGACCGTATCGACAGGTTCGATCTTGAGGCCCTGCGCCCTTGAAATCGCCCCGTCACGAATGGCGATGACCCCGTCGGCGCCGAGCGTCACGATCAGCGTCTGGCCCGTCTCCGCATGCAGATGCACAAGGGCTGCCTCCCGTGCTTGTGCGTCCATGCCTTCCTGTCCGGCGAGCCGCTCGAATTCGGTCTCGTTGGCAATGACGATATCGGCGAGCCGGCCGAGACGCGGCGCATCGGGGATCAGCGGCGCGAGGTTGAGGATGCTGGTGACGCCCTTGGCGCGGGCCGCCGACAGCGCGCGTTCGACGGCAGCAGCCGGCACTTCAAGCTGCAGCATCAGGATATCGCCTTCGTTCATGCGGCCGATCGCCGTCTCGGCATTGGCAGGCGTGACCCGGCCATTGGCGCCGGGAACGACGGCAATCATGTTTTCGCCGTCGCCGCCGACAAGGATCAGCGCCGTGCCGGTGGGACCGTCGACATGTTTGATCAGAGAAAGGTCGGTGCCTGCATCATCGAGCAGGGCCAGCGCCTCCGCAGCAAAGGCATCCTTGCCGACGGCGCCGGCCATATGCACATAGCGGCCGGCGCGCCGCGCTGCCAGCGCCTGGTTGGCGCCCTTGCCGCCGGCGGCCGTGGCAAAGCCGTTGCCGGCCACCGTCTCGCCGGGCTTCGGCAGGCGCTCGGTCGTGGCGATGAGATCCATGTTGATGGACCCGAAAACTGTGATCATGAATGTGTCCCGTCTTCCGGAGCATGCGGGCGAAATCATGCTCCTACTGTTTCATGCGGGCGCGACACTGCCCGAAGCGGTCACTCCTCGTCAACCACCCGCAGCTTCAGAAGACCGGTGCGGCTTTCCACCGATTTGGCCGCGGCTTCGCCGTCGCGGGCGGGCTTGGCATCGCCGCCGCCTGCCTCGAATTCCAGCGCTTCGATCCTGGCGCCGCGCTTGGTGAGCTTGTCGGCTGACGTGACCACCATGTCGATATCCTTCTGCGCCATGGCGAAATGGCCTTGCAGTTTGCGCACCCGCTCGTCGAGGCGGCTGAGGTCGTCCATCAGGATCGCCACCTCGCCCTGGATCAGATGCGCCTGCGCCCGCATGCGCTGGTCTTTGAGCACGGCCTGGATGACCTGGATCGACAGCATCAGCAGCGACGGCGAGACGATGACGATGCGTGCGCGGTGCGCCTTCTGCACCACCGGCTCGAAATGCTCGTGGATCTCGGCGAAGATCGATTCGGACGGCACGAAGAGAAAGGCCGTATCCTGGGTTTCCCCCTGGATCAGATATTTCTCGGAAATGTCCCTTATATGGACCTCCATGTCGCGGCGGAATTGCTGGCCGGCGATCTTGCCGGCCTCGGGGGTGCCGGCGTCGCGGATCGCGTTCCAGGCTTCGAGCGGAAATTTTGCGTCGATCACCAGCGGCGGTGCGCCGTTCGGCATGCGAATCGTGCAGTCCGGCCGCGAACCGTTGGACAGCGTCTGCTGGAAGGCGTAGGCGCCCATCGGCAGGCCGTCGGCGACGATCGTTTCCATCCTGGACTGGCCGAAGGCGCCGCGCGTCTGCTTGTTGGACAGAATGGCCTGCAGCCCGACGACATCCCTCGCGAGCGTCTGGATATTGTTCTGCGCGGCATCAATGACCGCCAGCCGCTCCTGCAGCCGCTGCAGGTTCTCATGCGTCGATTTGGTCTGCTCGGTGATCGTCGAGCTGACGCGTTGCGACATGCCGTCGAGGCGTTGGCTGATCGTCTGGTTGAGTTCGCTCTGCCGCGCCCCGAAGACCTCGGTCATTGCCGCGATGCGGCCCTGCATCTCCGCCTGGATCTTCAAAAGCTCGGCCATGCGCGCTTCGTTTTCCTGAGCACGAAAGCTCGCTTCCTCCGCCTGCTCGCGGCGAAGGCTGACGCCGCGCAGCAGAAGCACGATCACCAGCAGGGCGAAGGCGGCGAGAACGCCGCCGACAAGCGCCAGCATGGCCGGGCTGATCGAGGAAAGGGCAAGGGCGAGCGATTCGGAATGGATGGTCATGTCGCAAGCATAACAGAAGAAATGGCGATATATAGATCAAAACGTGAACGGAATGAGCCGCCCTCAATATCCTTCCAAGCCATCGCTCTTCCTCGCCCGGGGAGAAGAAATCGCCGTCTCATTTAACGATTGCTCAACCATATTGGCCAAAACCTGCGGCGCAGAAATTCCTTCCCGCGCGCGTCGCGCCAAGTACAGAGATCTCCATGACCGCCCAGCAGACCGACAGTGCCCTCAGGCAGCGCCTCGATTTCATCGAACTGGATGAGGCAGCGCTCAAGTCGATGCGGGATCTGCGCCCTGTCATATCAGAGCTGATCGGCGGCGCCCTCGATAAATTCTACGCCAAGATCGCCAAGACCCCGGCTGTCGCAGGCTTTTTCGCCGATAAGAACCATGTCGGCCATGCCAAGAAGCGCCAGCAGGATCATTGGGCCAATCTTGCTGGCGGCGCGTTCGACGAGAGCTATGTCAACGGCGTGACCGCGGTCGGCCGGACGCACGCCCGTATCGGGCTGGAGCCGCGCTGGTATATTGGCGGTTACACCATCGTCATGTCCGAACTCGTCAAAGGCATCATGGAGAAGCAGTGGCCGTCGATCTTCGCGCGCCAGCAGGGCAAGGCATTGGCCGAGAAGCTGTCGGCCGTCATCAAGGCCGGCATGCTCGACATGGACTATTCCATCTCGGTCTATCTCGAGACGCTCGAAGCAAAGCGCCGCGCCTTGGAAGAGCAGCGTGCTAAGGCCGAATCCGATCAGGCGATCGCGCTGGAGCAGCTGCGCCGCGGCCTGGAAGCGCTGTCGAACGGCGATCTCGAAGCCACCCTGCCATCCGACCTGCCGGGCAATTTCCGGCAGATGGCCGAGGATTACAACCGCGCCGTCAGGGCGCTAAGCCAGTCCTTCGCCTCCGTGCGCGAGACTTCGGGCCATATCATGAGCGGCGCCGATGTCATTTCCAATGCAACCAACGATCTGGCGCTACGCACTGCCCAGCAGGCGGCAGGCGTCGAGGAGAGCTCGGCCGCCCTGCAGCAACTGTCCGTCAGCGTCGGCCAGACGGCCGCCAATGCCGAGAAGGCGTCGGATGCCGTGCGCGAGACGCAGCAGAAGGCGAAGAACTCCGGCGAACTCGTCACCAGCGCCGTCTCGGCGATGGCCGGCATCGAGAAATCCTCGACCGGGATCTCCAAGATCATCGGCGTCATCGATGAGATCGCCTTTCAGACCAATCTGCTGGCGCTCAACGCCGGCGTCGAGGCGGCGCGTGCCGGCGATGCCGGCAAGGGTTTTGCCGTCGTCGCCCAGGAAGTCCGCCAGCTCGCCCAGCGCACCGCGGAAGCGGCCAAGGAGATCAAGAACCTGATCTCGCAGAGCTCGACCCAGGTCAATCAGGGCGTCAGCATCGTCTCCAGCACCGGTGAGGCGCTGAACGACATGATCAGCCGCATCGATATCATCAACCGTTTCGTCGCCGATATCGCCGCCGCTGCCCGCGATCAGGCGACCGGGGTCAACGAGGTCAGCCTCGCCGTCCGCAACATGGGTGCGATCACCCAGCAGAATTCAGACATGGTCGAGCAATCCTCGGCGGAAACCCGCCGGCTCAAGGACGAGGTGGAGACGCTGATCGAGCTGCTGCGGCGTTTCCGCGCCCGACTGGAGGGCCGCTCCGCCGGTGCTGCTCGACGGGCTGCCTGAGGCCAATATGGCAAAATTCCAGACGGGGATGCAAAAAAGCGTATTCCCCGCCTACCGGATAATTCCATAGTCGGAAAAGATGGGTTATGGGAACGCCATGACCATCAAGCCACTCATCATTCTTCCCGATCCCGTTCTCCGCCAGCTGTCCAAGCCGATCGAGCGGGTGGATTCCGACCTGCAGCGTCTTGCCGACGATATGCTGGAAACCATGTACGACGCGCCGGGCATTGGCCTTGCGGCGATCCAGATCGGCGTGCCGCGCCGCATGCTCGTCATCGACATTTCGCGCGAGGGCGAAGAAAAGCAGCCGCAGGTCTTCATCAATCCGGAGGTCCTCACATCCTCCGACGAGCGCTCCGTTTATGAGGAAGGCTGCCTTTCGATTCCGGATTATTATGCCGAGGTCGAGCGCCCGGCCACTGTCTCGGTCAAGTATCTCGACCGGAACGGCAAGGAACAGACGGTGGAAGCCGATGGCCTGCTCGCCACCTGCCTGCAGCACGAGATCGACCACCTGAACGGCGTGCTCTTCATCGATTACATTTCGCGGCTGAAGCGGGAGATGGTGATCAAGAAGTTCACCAAGGCGGCGAAGTCCAAGGCGCTCTGACGCTGCGTTGAAAATTCATCGGCGAGATACTATGATATCACTGATATCATAGTGGAGGTGCCGAATGGGTGATTTTCTGATCAGAAACATTTCCGAAGTATTGAAGCGAGACATTGCGCAATCGGCGCAGCGGAGCGGAAACAGCCTTTCGGACGAGGCCAAGGAGCTTTTGCGGGAAGCGCTGAAAAGAAAAACCGAAGCAAAGCCCGAGACTTTGTCGGCGTATGACGCAATACGCGCCGCTTTCGTCAGCGAAAATGCAGTCGACGATAAATTTGCTGCAATCATGGACGAAATCGAGGCCGCGCGGAAAAAAGATTTCGGCCGTCCGTTCGAGGATTTCGAATGATCGTTCTCGATACGAATGTGATTTCCGAGTTCGCCAGGCCAGCGCCGAATGAAAAGGTGAAGGCCTGGATATTGCAGCAGGATGGCTCGAGAATCTGGCTTTGCACGGTTGGCTTGATGGAGCAGATTTACGGAGCCGAAAGGGTTTTCTTGAAGACAGGATCGGACCGCTTCTTTCGCGCGATCGAGAATTTGGTGAAAGGCCAGTTTCGCGATCGTATCGCCGGCTGGGATTTGGAAACGGCCATGGCAACCGGTCGCTTGCGGGCGAAACGCGAAAGCATGGGGCGGCCGATTTCGGTCCAGGATGCCATGATTGCCGCCATCTGCCTTGCAAACGGCGCGACGCTTGCGACCCGCAATACCCGAGATTTCGAGGGGCTTGATCTCAAGCTCGTAAACCCGTTTGAAGACGGTTGATCCTCAATTGGCGAGATAAAATGTCTCTTCGCATCATCTTCATGGGAACCCCGGAGTTTTCGGTTCCGACCCTGCGCCTGCTCGTCGATGCCGGCCACAGGATCGTTGCGGTCTATACGCAGCCGCCGCGGCCGGGCGGGCGGCGCGGCCTCGATCTGCAGAAATCGCCGGTGCATCAGGCGGCTGAACTGCTCGGCCTGCCGGTCTTCACCCCTGTCAATTTCAAAGACCCCGGGGAGCGCGAAAGGTTTCGGGACCTGAATGCCGATGTCGGCGTCGTCGTTGCCTACGGACTGTTGCTGCCGGAAGCGATTTTGAACGGCACAAGGGATGGCTGCTACAACGGCCATGCCTCGCTTCTGCCACGCTGGCGGGGTGCGGCTCCCATCCAGCGGGCGATCATGGCCGGCGACGCAAAGACCGGCATGATGGTGATGAAGATGGACAAGGGTCTGGATACCGGCGCGGTCGCGCTGACCCGCGAAGTAGAGATCGGCCCGAACATGACGGCTGGCGAATTGCACGACCGGCTGATGCTGGTCGGCGCCAAGGCGATGGCGGAGGCCATGGTGAAGCTCGAGATGAACGACCTGCCGCTGACGCCGCAGCCGGAAGAGGGCGTGCTTTACGCCGCCAAGATCGACAAGGCAGAGACCCGCATCGATTTCGCCCGTGATGCGCGCGACGTGCACAATCATATCCGCGGCCTCGCGCCGTTTCCGGGTGCCTGGTTCGCGCTCGAAATCGGCGGCAAGCCGGAGCGGGTGAAGGTGCTGGCGTCCGAACTGGCTGAAGGGCAGGGTGCTGCCGGGTTATTGCTGACGGATGATCTGGTGGTCGCTTGCGGCTCGGGCGCCGTGCGGCTGACCAGGCTGCAGAAGGCCGGCGGCAAGCCGCTGGCGGCGGCCGATTTCCTCAGGGGCACGCCGCTTGCGGCGGGCACGAGGCTTTCCTGATGCCGCGTTTCCGCATGACCGTCGAATATGACGGCGGCCCCTATGTCGGCTGGCAGCGGCAGGAGAACGGCCCCTCGGTGCAGGGCGCGATCGAGGCGGCGGTGCTGTCGCTGACCGGCGAGACCGTGTCGGTTCGCGGCGCCGGACGCACCGATTCCGGCGTCCACGCCATGGGGCAGGTGATCCATGCCGATCTTTCGAAGGACTGGTCGCCCTACCAGCTGCAGAATGCCTTGAACGCGCATCTGAGGCTTGCCGGCGAGCGCGTCTCCATACTCGACGTCGAGGCGGCGCCCGAGTTCTTCGATGCGCGCTTTTCGGCGCTGCGGCGCCATTACCTCTATCGCATCGTCAGCCGCCGGGCGCCGCTGGCGCTCGAAGCCGGCAAGGCCTGGTGGGTGCCGAAGGTGCTCGATCACGAGGTCATGCATGCCGCCGCCCAGAGGCTGGTCGGCCGGCACGATTTCTCCACCTTCCGCGCCGCCCATTGCCAGGCAAACAGTCCGGTCCGCACGCTCGACCGGCTGGATGTGACGCGCAACGGCGAGCTGATCGAGATCCGCGCTACGGCGCAGAGTTTTCTCCATAACCAGATCCGTTCCTTCGCCGGCACGCTGAAGCTTGCCGGCGAAGGCAAATGGACACCTGATGATGTCGAGGCGGCGCTTGAAGCGCGCGACCGCAAGGCCTGCGGCCCGGTGGCGCCGCCGGACGGGCTCTATTTCATGCAGGTGGATTATCCCGAGGTGATCCCCGATCGCCGAAGGCCGGTCACCGATGCCGATGCCAATGACGAGGATGCTGATGATCCCTCGTAAGCTTGCCTAGAACAGGATGATTTTAGGCCGGGTCGGCCTAAAATCTGAATCCTGTTCTAAATTAAAGAATTAGAGCATGATGTCGCCCGAAAACCGCTCACACTTTTCGGCATCATGCTCTAGGCGGGATAGATGCCGAGGAAGTGCTGCAGATATTCCGAAAGGATCATCGACGGCACGAGCAGCACCAGTGTCAGCGCCCCGGTCATCAGCGCATGGCCATGGCAGATCATCCGGAGAATGCGCGCCAGCACGAAGACCTGCGCCAGCATGAAGGCGAGCAGCAGCAGCGAGACGAGGCCGACGGATCCGGGCAGGAAGAACACCAGCGCCAGCAGCAGCCCGTTGATATAGGAAAGCGGCACGCCGAGCCAGTTGACGCTGACGACGACCGGGGCGAAGCGCTCGCCCATGCGGAAGGCAAGCAGCAGCAACCCGGCAAAGATCAGCGGCACGAACCAGTTGGCGACCTCAACGAGGCCGAGCCTGATATAGAAAGGAAGATCGACATCGGCTTCCGGCGGCATCGCCCGCAGGAAGGCCTGTCGCCACCAGAGCCAGGAAATGCCCATCGGCGGCAGGCACCAGAGCATCGCCCAGAACGAACGGTTGACGCCGCGCTCGGACATGTCGAGGTAGCGGAAGCCACGCGGATCCAGCCGGATCAGCAGCCAGAGGCCGGCCAAATAGTACTGAACCTCCCTAAAGCCCGGCATTGGCGAACCAGCGGGCGATGAAGGTTTCGTAGATCGCCGTCAGCGTCTCCAGATCGGCGACAGCGACGCGCTCATCGACCATGTGCATCGTTTGGCCGACGAGGCCGAACTCGACGACCGGGCAATAATCCTTGATGAAGCGCGCATCCGATGTGCCACCGGTGGTCGAAAGCCGCGGCGACTGGCCGGAAGCGCTTTCGACGGCTGAAGACAGCGAGGCGATCAGCGCATTGTTGCGCGTCAGGAAGACATGGCTCGGCCGATCGGCCCAGACGATATCATAGGCCACCGGTTCGCGGCCCGGCCGCAACGCGCCGTTGTCTGCGGCGGCGTCGAGACGGCGCAGGATTTCGGCACGCAGCGTTTCGACCGTCCAGCTGTCGTTGAAGCGGATGTTGAAGCTTGCCGATGCCTTGGCCGGAATGACATTGGTCGCCGGATTGCCGACATCGACCGTGGTCACTTCGAGGTTCGATGGCTGGAAATCGTCGGTGCCGCCGTCAAACGGCGGGTCCATCAGCGCCTGCGTCAGTTGCAGCATGCCGCGCACCGGATTGTCGGCAAGATGCGGATAGGCGGCATGGCCCTGGACGCCGCGAACGGTGATTTTACCCGACAGCGAGCCGCGCCGGCCGATCTTGATCATGTCGCCGAGCCTGTCCGGATTGGTCGGCTCGCCGACAAGGCAGGCATCCCAGCGCTCGCCGCGCTCGGCCGCCCATTGCAGCAGCTTGATCGTGCCGTTGATCGCCGGGCCTTCTTCGTCGCCGGTGATAAGAAAGGAGATCGAGCCCTTGGGCGGCCCGTTTTTCTCGATATGGCGGGCGACGGCGGCGACGAAACAGGCGATGCCGCCCTTCATGTCGACGGCGCCGCGGCCGAAAAGCTCGCCCTTCGAAATCTGGGCCTCAAAGGGCGGATGCGTCCAGGCGGCTTCGTCGCCGACCGGCACGACATCGGTATGCCCGGCAAACATCAGATGCGGACCGTCCTTGCCGAGGCGGGCATAGAGGTTTTCGATGTCGGGTGTTCCCTCTTCGCTCGCCTTCACCCTGTCGACCGTAAAGCCGAGCGGCGCAAGCATCGCCTCCAGCGCCGTGAGCGCGCCGCCTTCGGCGGGCGTCACGGACGGGCAGCGAATCAGCGTCTGGAGATTGGCGACGGGGTCGGTAGCGGTCATGGCGGTCGAACTATCCGGCGGGAATGGCAAAGACATGGCAAGGCGGGGCCGCCTCGCGTAAAAGACGCCGTCTGTTTACCGGATCAATGTCCCGGTGTCATCAATCTCTGAGCAGCTCGTTGATGCCGGTCTTCGAGCGGGTCTTTTCATCGACGCGCTTGACGATGACGGCGCAGTAGAGATGCGGCGCCGGCTGGCCGTTGCCCATCGTCGCATTGCCCGACGGCATCGAGCCGGCGACGACGACGGAATAGGGCGGCACTTCGCCATAGGTCACCTCGCCGGTGGCGCGGTCGACGATCTTGGTCGACTTGCCGATAAAGACGCCCATGCCGAGCACCGAGCCTTCGCGGATGATGCAGCCTTCGACCACCTCGGAACGGGCGCCGATGAAGCAATTGTCCTCGATGATCGTCGGGCCGGCCTGCATCGGCTCCAACACGCCGCCGATGCCGACGCCGCCGGAGAGATGCACATGTTTGCCGATCTGCGCGCAGGAGCCGACCGTTGCCCAGGTATCGACCATCGTGCCTTCGCCGACATAGGCGCCGAGGTTGACGAAGGAAGGCATCAGGATGGCGTTCGGCGCGATATAGGCCGAACGGCGCACGACGCAATTCGGCACGGCGCGGAAGCCGGCGGCGCGGAACTGGTTCTCGCCCCAGTTCTCGAATTTCGAGGGCACCTTGTCCCACCAGGTGGAATTGTCCGAGCCGCCCTTCACCACGTCCATGTCGTTGAGGCGGAAGGACAGCAGCACGGCCTTCTTCAGCCATTGATTGACCGTCCAGGCGCCGTCGGCGCCGCGTTCGGCGACACGGGCCTTGCCGGCATCGAGCAGATCGAGCGCTGCTTCGACGGCATCGCGAACCTCGCCCTTCGTCGACGTGTTCACATTGTCGCGATTGTCGAAGGCGGCTTCGATGATCTTTTCGAGGGATGCGAGGTCGGTGGCGCTCATGAGAATTCCTTAAACTTCGATCTTTATCGTGGAGACAGCCGGTCTCCGGAATGCGGTTGGGCGGGGGTGCGTCCTGCTCTACAGCATGAAGCCGTAGAACGGAATGATTTTTCCGACAAGATCATATCTGGATTCAAGGCGTTATAGCGACATATCCGGCTTCGTGGCCGGCAATACTGAAAGGCATTTCGACATGGCGAAGGGACGAAACGGCGGTTCGCGGCGCAAGGATGGTGTATGGGACCCGTTGAAGAGCAGCTCGACCGATAGGCAGCGCGCCGAAGCCGTGCCGAAGACGCCGCAGACGATGTCGCCTGCCTACCGCCTTGCCTATGTCGACGAGGATTTTCTTTGCCGCGAGGAGTTACGACCGATCCGGCTGCAGCTGGAGCTGTTGAAGACGGAGATGATGCTGACCGAACGCGGCATCAAGTCGACCGTCGTCATGTTCGGCGGCGCCCGCATTCCCGCCCCCGGTCAGAGCGCCTGGGCGGCCCGCAACGATATCCAGCGCGTCAACCTGGAGGCGGCCTCCGTCTATTATGACGAGGCGCGAAAATTCGCCCGGCTCTGCTCGAAATATTCGGCCACCTTCAATTTTCACGAATATGTCATCGTCACCGGCGGCGGCCCCGGCGTGATGGAGGCCGGAAATCGCGGCGCGGCCGACGAGGGCGCCCCTTCGATCGGGCTCAACATCGTGCTGCCGCACGAGCAGGCGCCGAACGCCTATGTGACGCCGGAGCTCAGCTTCAACTTTCACTACTTCGCCATCCGCAAGATGCATTTCATGGTGCGCGCCAAGGCGATCGCCGTCTTTCCCGGCGGCTTCGGCACGCTCGATGAATTCTTCGAATGCCTGACGCTGATCCAGACCGGCCGCATGGAGCGCCTGCCGCTAATCCTTTTCGGGGAGGCGTTCTGGCGGAGCATCATCAATTTCGAGGCATTGGCCGAATTCGGCACGATCGCACCTGACGACGTCAAACTGATCAGCTTCGTCGACACGGCCGAAGCCGCATGGAAGATCGTCCAGGATTTCTACGAACACCGCGAATAGGCGCTTCGGAGGGACAAGCCGCAAAGCCTCTCCCCTCCGAGGCGGGGAAAGGCAAGGGCAAGTTGTCGTCCGGCCTTTAGCGTCTGGCCTTAGAGCAGCGGCCGGTCCGGCATGTCATCGATCGAGATGACGCCATCCTTGTTCCGGTCCATCCGCGCAAACAGCTTGTCGAAGGCGGCTGTCGCTTCCTGTTTGGAAATCTGGCCGTTCTCGTCGGTGTCGACCCGGTGCATCATGATCGAGGCGCGCATGATGTTGCCGCCATGGCGCATCCAGCGATGCCCGTCACGACCATCGTGACCTTCGCGAGGCGACCGTCCATGGTCGTTATTGTCTGCCGTCGCGGCTGCGGCATTCGCATCCTTGTTTTCGCCGGCCTCCTGCTTGCGCTGGTCTCTCATCGCCTGCATCTGCGTTTGCCGGTACGCACGGATTTCGCCCGGTGTCAGCGAACCGTCCTTGTTGGTATCGATCGCGGCGAAGATCTTGTCGATACCGGCAGTCGCCTCGTCCTTGGAGACCTTCCCGTCCTTGTTCGCGTCGAACTGCTTGAGCATGCGGACATAGGTGATTTCGCGGAAGGCATCAGAGCCCGGACCGGGCCGGCCCATGCCATGATGCTGGCGCGGCCCGTCGCTGGGTGCGGCAAAGCCTGCCCCGGCGGCTGCGCCGAAGATGAGGGTGGAGGAAAGCGCTGCCAGTATCAGCTTGTTGCAGTACATCGTGTTTGCCTTTCATAAGGTGTCCCCTCACGAAAGAAGCTATGGCAGTGGGTCCGAAAGACCCAGTTAAACATCGGTAAGCTAAGTGAAAACTTGGTAATGCTTCAGCCGGTAATCTTGCCGAGGAAGACGGCGAGATCGTCGGTGACAAAATCGATATGATCCTCCTCGCCGCTGGTCTTTTCCCACCATTCGACGACCGTCTCTTCCAGATTGCGCGGCACCAGCAGCACAGTCTGCATGCCGAGCGCCTTCGGCACCGTCAGGTTGCGCGGCAGATCCTCGAACATAGCCGCCTTGGTGGTTTCGACCCGCTTCAGCGCCGCGAACTTGTCGTAGGTCGCCTGCGCCGGCTTCGGCACGTAATCGGCGGCGACGATATCGAAGATGTCGTCGAAATGCTCGAGAATGCCGAGCGCCTCCGCCGTCATTTCGGCATGCTTGACGCTGCCATTGGTGAAGATGAACTTGCGCCCCGGCAGCGCCTTGATCGCCTCGCCGAGTTCCGGCTGCGGCGTCAGCGCGGTGTAATCGATCGCATGCGCCTTTTCGAGGAAGTCGTTCGGGTCGATGCCGTGGTGGATCATCAGGCCCTGCAGCGTCGTGCCATGCTCGAGGTAATATTGCTTCTGCAGCTTGCGCGCCTCTTCCCGCTCCATCTGCAGGAGTGTCGCGACATAGGCGGTCATGTTCTTGTCGATCTGCGCGAAGAGATTGACATGATGCGGATAGAGCGTGTTGTCGAGGTCGAAGACCCAGTCTGTGACGTGCTGGAAATCTGCTTTATCAGGCGTGCGGTCGATCTTGGTCATGGCGGTCTTATGGCACGGCTTATCCGCCAAGGAAATCGACAAGAAAGAATAGACGCCCGATTTTCGGCGGACGGCGCAGGCACGGAATGCTAGAAAGCGGTCATGCTTTTCGAACGCCCCGATGACGATACGCTCTATGACGCCCTGATCGCACGCAGTGCCGATTATGAGGGCCAGGCCTATGTTTGCGTCAAGACGACAGGCATCTTCTGCCGCCTGACCTGCCCGGCGCGCAAGCCGAAGCGGGAAAACACGCTCTTTTTCGATACGATCGCCGCCTGCATGCATTCGGGCTTCCGCCCTTGCCAGCGCTGCAGACCGCTGGAGCAGCCGGGCAGGGAGCCGATCGTCGACGAGCTGCTTGCCGCATTGGACCGTGAGCCGCAGCTGCGCTGGACCGAGGATGAGCTCGTGCGCCGCGGCCATGATCCCTCGACCGTGCGCCGCGCCTTCAAACGCGGGCTCGGTGTGACCTTCCACGATATCGTCCGCTATCGCCGGCTGGGCGAGGCGGCCCGGCAACTGGCCGATGGCGCGCGCGTCATCGATGCGCAGCTCGATGCGGGATATGACTCCCCAAGCGGTTTCCGGGCGGCTTTCCAGCGGCTGGTCGGCAAGGCGCCGGCGTTGTCGCAGAACCGCGAGCTGCTCTTTGCCGACTGGTTCGACACGCCGCTGGGGCCGATGATAGCCGTTGCAGACCAGATGCATCTGCATCTTCTCGAATTCCACGACCGTAAGGCGCTGCCGACCGAGCTCGAGGCGCTGCAGAAGCGCGTCCGCTCGTCGGTCGCGATCGGCCGCACTCCTGTTATCGATCAGATCGAGGCGGAGATCCGGGACTATTTCGAAGGGCGGCTCGCCGTCTTCAAGACGCCGTTGGCGCTCGGCGGCACACCTTTCGAAAAACATGTCTGGGCAAAGCTCATGGAGATTCCCGCCGGCCAGACGCGCGCCTATGGCGATCTTGCAAGGGAGATGGAAAGGCCGGAAGTCGTGCGTGCCGTCGGCCGCGCCAACGGCGCCAACCAGCTTGCCATCATCGTGCCCTGCCATCGCATCCTCGGCGCGGATGGTTCGTTGACCGGCTACGGCGGCGGGCTCTGGCGCAAGCAATGGCTGCTGCGGCATGAACAGAAGATCAGAGCACAAGCACCCAACATGGAGGAGACGGCATGAGTCAGACTGAAAAGGCCAAGGCATTCGGTGCATTGCATCGCAAGGGCGACCCGGTTGTTCTCTACAATATCTGGGATGCCGGGACGGCCAAGGCCGTCGCCGATGGCGGCGCCAAGGCGCTTGCGACGGGAAGCTGGTCGGTGGCCGCTGCCCATGGTTATGCCGACGGCGAAAAACTGCCGATGTCGGTGCTGGTCGACACGGCGAAATCCATCACCGCTGCCGTCGACCTGCCGCTTTCGGTCGATTTCGAAGGCGCCTATTCGGCCGAGGCTGAAGGTGCGGCCGCCAACGTTGCCAAGCTGGTGGAGGTCGGCGCTATCGGCATCAATTTCGAAGATCAGGTGGTCGGCGGCGGCGGGCTTTATCCGGCCGAGAGGCAGGCGGCCCGCATCCGCGCCATTCGCGCCATGGCGGAAGGTAAGGGCGTCCCCTTCTTCATCAACGCTCGCACCGATCTCTTCCTGGCCGAGAGCGATCTTTCCAAACATGCCGGTCTGGTGGACGAGGCGATCGAGCGCGGCAAAGCCTATGCGGCCGCCGGCGGCAGCGGCTTCTTCGTTCCCGGCTTGATCGATCCCGCCTTGATCGAGAAGATCTGCGCGGCATCGCCGTTGCCGGTCAACATCATGATGCGGACAGGCGCCCCGGATGTGAAGACGCTGGCCAGGCTCGGCGTCGGCCGCGTCAGTTATGGGCCAGGGCCTTACCGGTCGATGATGGAAAAGCTGAAACAGGAGGCGGCGGCGATTTACAGCCTGCTATAACGTCGAATGTCCGAGGGCCGCAGATCTAAAGCATGTCGCGCAAAAGTGTGCAGCGGTTTTGCGACAACGGCATGCGTAAAACAAAGAGCTAAAGCGCGACGAGCGAATCCGAAAGGTCGCGACGCGCTTTAGTGCGACAATCTGCGGCCCGCAATGAAATCTCGTTCCGCTCAGGAACGGAAGCGCAGATTTCGCCGCGTCAGCTGGCTGACCGAGGTGCAGCCCATCAGCTTCATGCCGCGCTCGATCTCGGTGCGCATCGTCTCCAGCGCCCGTTCGACGCCGGGCTGTCCGGCAGCCGCAAGCGGGAAGAGATAGTAGCGCCCGAGCCCGACGGCTTTCGCCCCCAGCGACAATGCTTTGAGAACATGCGTTCCCCGCTGCACGCCGCCATCCATCATCACGTCGATCCGGTCGCCCACCGCGTCGACGATCTCGGCCAGCTGGTCGAATGCGCTGCGCGAGCCGTCGAGCTGGCGCCCGCCATGATTGGAAAGCACGATGCCGCTGCAGCCGATCTCGGCCGCGTGCTTGGCGTCTTCCACCGACATGATGCCCTTAAGACAGAATGGCCCGCCCCATTCGCGCACCATCTCCGCCACGTCGTCCCACGACATCGAGGGGTCCAGCATCTCGGTGAAGTATCGGCTGATCGACAGCGCGCCGCCATCCATCTTGACGTGGTTTTCGAGCTGCGGCAGCCGGAAGCGCTCGTGTGTCAGCCAGTCGATCGCCCAGGAAGGCTTGATCGCGAACTGGGTCATGCCGGCAAGATTGAGCTTGAAGGGAATGGCAAAGCCCGTGCGCTTGTCGCGCTCGCGGTTGCCGCCGGTGATGCTGTCGACCGTCAGCATCATCGCCTGCACGCCGGCATTTTTCGCTCGCGCCATCATCTCGCGGTTGAGGCCGCGGTCCTTGTGGAAATAGAATTGATAGACCTGCGGCCCGTTGCTGATCTGTCTGGCTTCCTCCAGGCTGATCGTGCCGAGCGAGGAGACGCCGAACATCGTGCCGTGTTTTGCCGCCGCCGCCGCGACCGCCCGCTCCCCCTGGTGGTGGAAAAGGCGCTGCAACGCGGTCGGTGAGCAATAGACCGGCATTGCGAGCTTCTGCCCCATGACGGTCACCGACATATCGACATCGGCCACACCGCGCAAAACGTCGGGCACCAGATCGCAAGCCTCGAAGGCCGCCGTATTGCGCCGGTACGTCACCTCGTCATCGGCGCCGCCGTCTATGTAGTCGAATATCGGCCCGGGAAGACGCCGTTTGGCCATGCGCCGGAAATCGTGAAAATTATAGCAGTCTGTCAGGCGCATTTCGTTCCTCGATACCCTGTTCCCGTGCTAGGAAGATCCGCCCTTCGCAAGTGAAGGGCGCAGCCTCGTTCAGGGAACGATCAGCGTTCCGACGCCGTGCTCGGTGAAGATCTCCAGCAGGACGGAATGGGCGGTCTTGCCGTTCAGGATGACGACACCCTGCACGCCGGCCTTGATCGCATCGATGCAGGTCTCGACCTTCGGGATCATGCCGCCGGAAATCGTGCCATCGGCGATCAGCGCATGCGCTTCGGCGACCGAAAGCTCCTTGATGAGCTGGCCGTTCTTGTCAAGCACGCCGGGCACATCGGTCAGGAACAGCAGCCGGGTGGCGTTCAGCGCGCCGGCAATAGCGCCGGCGAACGTGTCGGCATTGATATTGTAGGTGGCGCCGTCGCGGCCGGGCGCCACGGGGGCGATGACCGGGATCATTTCGGAGCGGGCAAGCAGATCGAGCAGCGTCCGGTCGACCTCGACCACTTCGCCGACGAAACCGAGATCGAGCACGCGCTCGATGTTCGAATCCGGATCCTTGATGGTCTTGCGCGCCTTTTCGGCGAAGACCATGTTGCCGTCCTTGCCGCAAAGGCCGATCGCCCATTCGCCGGTCTGGTTGATCAGCGCGACGATTTCCTTGTTGATCGAGCCGGCGAGCACCATCTCGACGATCTCGACCGTTTTCTGGTCGGTGACGCGAAGCCCGCCCTCGAATTTCGATTCGATGCCCATTTTGCTCAGCATGGCGCCGATCTGCGGGCCGCCGCCGTGAACGACGATCGGGTTGACGCCCGATTGCTTCAAGAGCGCAATGTCGCTGGCAAAGGCCTTGCCGAGCTCGGGATTGCCCATGGCGTGGCCGCCATATTTCACGACAATCGTCTTGTTCTCGTAACGCTGCATGAAGGGCAGTGCCTTGGCCAGAAGCCGCGCCTGCATTTCGCTTTCGGTTTCGTTCATGGGAACCCCGCAGAATTGTTCGCGGCCTTTTATCGCAAGTTTCTGGCAGAGGGAATAATCCAGAGGGCAATAGTTTTTCGTATCTGTCGCGGAGCCGGACGCCGTTACGGTCTGGCGCACGCAAGCTTGAGATGAGGAACGGCATGCAAGGCGATGAGATCGCAGACCTGATCGGCCGCGTCGCACTCGGCGATCGCAGGGCTTTCGTGGCCCTCTACAATCAGACCGGACCGAAACTTTTCTCGATCTGCCTGCGTATCTTGAAGGATCGCACGGAAGCCGAAGAAGCTCTGCAGGAAGTCTATATCAGCATCTGGCAACGCGCTCGCAGCTTCTCCGTCGCCTCGGGTTCGTCCTTGGCATGGCTGGCCGCAATTGCCCGCAACCGGTCGATCGATGCGCTGCGGGCGCGCAAGCCCGTCGCCGACGAATTGGACACGGTCTACGATCTTGCCGATGCCGGACCCGGCCCGGAAATGCAGACGGTGACCAAGGATGAAGGAAGGCGGATTGACACCTGCATGGAAGAGTTGGAAGCTGATCGTGCGGTCGCGGTGAAACGGGCTTATGTCGAAGGGCTGAGCTATCAGGAACTGGCCGATCAGTTTGGTGTTCCGTTGAATACGATGCGGACCTGGCTCAGGCGCAGCCTCTTGAAACTGAGAGAGTGCATGGAACGATGACATCGCCCGACAAAAGCAAGGGAGACCGCTCCCGCGACGAGGTTCTCGCCGGCGAATATGTGCTTGGCGTCCTGTCGTTGCAGGATCGCCGGGTGGTGGAAGAGCGCATACGCCACGACCGGCCCTTCGCTGCGATCGTCAGCCGCTGGGAAACCAACCTCTCCGCCTTCAACGACGAGTATGAAGGCGTCGCTCCGAACCGGGAAACCTTCAAGCAGATCGAGGCGCGGCTGTTCGGCGATGGCCAAAAGCCCCCCTCTTTTTCTCAGGGGCTGTGGAATTCCGCCGTTTTCTGGCGCTCGCTGAGCTTCGCCTGCATCGTCGTCGCCGTCAGCGCCGTCATCTTCGCCTCCGGCGTGGTGCCCGAGCCGCAGGGGCCGGCACCGCTGGTGGCCTCGCTTTCGGGCCAGAACAGTACCATCAATCTTCTGGCCTCCTACGAGCTTCAGAGCGGTCGGCTGAAGATCGTTCCGGTCGCCGCCGGCAAGCCGGAAGAGAAGTCGCTGGAACTTTGGCTGGTCCCGGGCAGCGGTATGACGAGATCGCTCGGTGTGTTCCAGCCGGGCGAAAGCGGTGAACTTGTCATTCCCGCCGAACTGCGCAGCATGATAGCCGATGGCGCAACGCTTGCCGTCAGTCTCGAACCCTTCGGCGGTTCGCCGACCGGCCAGGCGACTGGTCCGGTGATCGCAAGCGGTCCCCTGCACCGGCCGTAATCGTGCTGGCCATAAATCATGTCTCCTTTCTGAAACTCTTCGGCGCGGCTCTCCGTAGTTCGAAATGTCCGGACGACGCTCAGGCATAAAGCCCGCGGATGGTGTCCGGTGAGGAGAAAATCATGATCAAGTCCGTATTGCGCGGCTTCGCGCTCGCCACTGCAATGTCCGCCGTCGCCTTTGCCGCCGCGAAAAACCCGACGGTCGGCGGTGCGGCGATGTTCGATAGCAAGAACATCATCGAGAATGCCGTGAACTCCAAGGATCACACGACGCTGGTCGCAGCCGTCAAGGCAGCAGGCCTGGTCGGCACGCTCGAGGGTAAGGGCCCCTTCACCGTCTTTGCACCGACCAACGAAGCTTTCGCTGCCCTGCCGAAGGGCACTGTCGATACGCTGCTGAAGCCGGAAAACAAGGCGACGCTGACCAAGGTTCTGACCTGCCACGTCGTTGCCGCCGATGCGATGGCCAAGACCGTTGCCAAGATGATCAAGGATGATGGCGGCGAGCACGACATCAAGACCGTCGGCGGCTGCGTGCTGAAAGCCAAGGAAAACATGGGTAAGATCACCCTGACCGATGAAAACGGCGGCGTCTCCCATGTGACGATTGCCGACGTCAAGCAGTCGAACGGCGTCATCCACGTCGTCGACAAGGTGCTGCTGCCGAAAATGTAAGCCCGCTCGTATCGGCAGATGCATTGGGGCGCTCCTAGAGCAATTCCAGGAAAAGTGCAGAGCGGTTTTCCGTCCGGAATTGCGCAAAAACAAAAGGTTAGAGCGGTTCTGCGCTTCCATAAAAAGCTGAACCGCTCTAAGGGCGCCCCAAACACACATTGATGAGGTTGCTAGCGCATAACCCCGAAAATCGGAATCGATTTTCGGAAAGGATTACGCGCAGATTCAAAGTGATAGAGCGTCCCTAGCGCGTCTGAAAAGACGCGCGGCGCTCTATTGGGCCGCTTCAGCTCTCGGGAAGACGAGGGTGACACTCATGCCGGTGTCAGGGGACGAGTTGACTTCGACCTCGGCGCGGGCGTTTTGTTTCAGCGACTGTACGATCATCGCGCTCAGCTTCCCGGGCTGCGGCCAGGTCACATCCTGGGGAAGACCGACCCCGTTATCAGCAACGGTGATCCTGCACCCGGTATCGCCGACCACACAGCGGAGCGTGATCTCGCCACCATCGCGCCCCACGAAGGCATGCTTCAGCGTATTGGTGAGGAGTTCGTTGATGACGAGGCCGGCCGGCATGGCGACATCGACCGAAACCGGCCAGGTATCGACCTTCATGTCCAGCCGGATCCCTTCCACGGCGTGGGCCGCCATCACCGAGGCGGCAATCTGGCTGACATAGGTGCCAAGATCGACTGTGGCGCCTTTCTCTTCGTCTGACAGCGAGCGATAGAGCAGGGCCAAGGCTTCAATTCGCCCGGCAAGCCGTGCAAACCTCTCGCTTTCCTCGTTCTGTTGAGCATTGCGCGCCTCCATTCGGATGAGCGCAGTGATCATCTGAAGATTGTTCTTCACGCGATGCTGAAGTTCCCGCAGAAGGACATCTTTCTCCGTCAGCAGTTCGCTGAAGCTTTCAGCGGCCGTCGCCTCATTGCGGGCAGCAAAGGCCACCAGTCGGAAAAGCGGCGTGTCATCATCGTCGACGATCGTATTCGACCAGACATCGATAATGATAGTGCTCTCGGGTTCGGCCACCAGCGAGAAGGCACCAATATACTCTTCTGCAGTGGTCACAGCGGCGGTCAGCGGCACCTCTCCGGAGACGGCGGTAGATTTCAATTCAATGTCCGGCCAGGGCTTTCCCTGGACTTGGGTTGCCTCGAGCGCCGTCAGCCGTTCGAATTCGAGATTGACATAAATCAGCGGCTCGTTGCCACCGAGTTCGGAGACAGCCACCGCAAACGGCACATGATCGAGAAAGTGTCGAAACCGGTCGTCATCAAGGGCTTCGGCAAGATGGGGCAAGTTGCCGACGCCTTCCGGCGAAATCGGCTGGTCTTTGCTATCGGTCATCAAATATTACTCGTGGACGCGGTTGCTCCGGACAGCAGGAGAACTAGGGTTGCTTTAAAAACTGCGGGGACGCAAGCGTTGATCGGCGGCACGTCCGTCGATTGCCGGCCGCAGGGTGATTTAAGCCCGGTCATAGGTAAATGACGTCAGCAGGGTCGTGACGAAATTGCTCGCCCTTTCCTTGACCAGGACCTCCGTCCATTCATCGGTCCCGCGCAGCCGCAAATCCGTGTAAATACTGTCGACGGCCGCTTCTTCGATACGCTTGATATGGGTCCTGAACGACGCTTCGCCGCCGCCGTGATACATGTCTCTGATCACCATGCGCAGGATCTCCTGAATGGCGATCTGCCAGGCCGTATTGATCGATTGAAGTTCGTTCGCAGTCTCTGCCATTGACGCTTCCTTGGTACGAGTGAATGCCAGCATGCCTTCGGCCATGCTGCAGCGCGAGAGCTGCAAGCCCGTCATTTCAGACGCGGTTTAAATCTCGAGCCTTGTCGATCGGGTTGTGATCTCAGCGGGCTCGGGCGCGTTTCGCAATGAGGGCAGAGGTTGCCGACACCCGGTTACTATGTTCCCGCGCAAGCCGGGCTTCCCGAAGCCGCAACGTCTTTGCCTGTTGCGATTGGGCGTCGGATTCGAGTTCTTCGGCCGCCTGGTTCTTCGCGAAGAACTGGGTCTGGACGTTACCGAAGGCTATCTCCGCCCGCTGGCGAGATTTGCTGTATGTCTCTGTCATCTTGGGTCCGATACTGCGGGCTCGACACGCGAGCGAAAACGAAAAAGGCCAGGCAAATCGCCTGGCCTTGGATTGATAACGTGCTTCCGGCAGTGCCAGTACATCCGTGGTCAAAGGGAAGCAGATACCGATTTAAGCGTTCTGGAGATTGCAAGCGGACATCTTGCCCGACTTGTTGTCACGCTCGAGGTCGAAGCCGATCTTCTGGCCTTCGACGAGTTCGCGCATTCCGGCGCGCTCGACAGCGGAGATGTGAACGAAGGCGTCGTCGCCGCCATTATCAGGCTGAATGAAGCCGAAGCCTTTGGTGGAATTGAACCATTTAACTGTGCCAGTGGTCATGATGAACCCTTTCATAGCAATATTGGAGAACCGCAACGCCAAGGCGATGCGGATGGTGATAGCGATTTTTGAAAGGAAGTTCGTTCAGGGCGCGGTGCCAATCGCGCGATAACCAAGCCAGCAAGCAAAATTCGATGCTCGCTATCTAGCTCATCAAGCTTGCGGCGTCAACCGTTAGTTTTCCGTTTGCGCTGTGTTCAACTTTTGGATGTCTCGGCGACCTTTACACCAAAGAGGGCTTCGCGTTCGAGGTGCTCAGCCCTTCCTACTTCCAGCGGGCGATACCGAGGGTTTCGGCGATCGCCTGGCGAAGTTCGTCCAATCCATCGCCTTTTTCGGACGAGGTGGACAGCACGCCGGGATAGGCGGCCGGGCGCTTGCGGATCTTTTCCGCCGTTTCGGCAATGAGCTTCGGCACACCGGCTGCCTTGATCTTGTCGGTCTTGGTGAGCACGATCTGGTAGGAGACGGCGGCCTTGTCGAGCAGATCAAGCACATCGTCGTCGTTCTTCTTGATGCCGTGGCGGCTGTCGATCAGCACATAGACGCGCTTCAGCGTCGCGCGGCCGCGCAAATAATCGAAGACGAGCTTGGTCCACTTGTCGACCTGCTCCTTCGGCGCCTGCGCATAACCATAGCCCGGCATGTCGACGATCGCCGTCGGCGGCAGGTCTTGGCCTTCGCCGGAATAGCCATCCGGAACGAAATAGTTAAGCTCCTGCGTACGCCCCGGCGTGTTCGAAGTGCGTGCCAAGCCCTTCTGGCCGACCAGAGCATTGATCAACGAGGATTTGCCGACATTCGAGCGACCGGCGAAGGCCACTTCCAACGGCCCTTCCGGCGGCAGGAAATTCAGGGACGGCACGCCGCGGATGAAGATCCATGGGTGGCCGAAGAGCGGCTTTTCGGTTTCGGGCATGCGGGTTCTTCTCTGGGTTGGGTCTTTTACCGGGCTTCATGGTTTTGCGGGCGGATGTCAAGCTTTTCAGGCGCCTGCGCGGCATGCCTTGTTTCCTTCGTCCGCCGCCCGGAAATGAAAAGCCCCGCCGGAGCGGGGCTTGGCAAGCGTCATTTCGACGGTACTTCTTTTCGTCGGAACAGACCCTTCAGATTGTCGAAGAGTTCGACCTTGACGCCGTGGCGCTTCATGATTAGCCCCTGCTGCGCCACCGAGAGCGTGTTGTTCCAGGCCCAGTAGATGACCAGGCCGGCCGGGAAGCTGGCCAGCATGAACATGAACACCAGCGGCATCCAGTTGAAGATCATCGCCTGTGTCGGATCGGGCGGTGTCGGGTTCATGCGCATCTGCACGAACATGGTGATGCCCATGATCAGCGGCCAGACGCCGAGGTGCAGCAGCGCCGGCCCCTCGAAAGGCAGCAGGCCGAACAAATTGACGATCGTCGTCGGATCGGGCGCCGAAAGGTCCTTGATCCAGCCGAAGAAGGGTGCGTGCCGCATTTCGATGGTGATGTAGATCACCTTATAGAGCGAGAAGAAGATCGGGATCTGCAGCGCCACCGGCCAGCAGCCGGCGATCGGATTGATCTTCTCTTCCTTGTAGAGCTGCATCATCGCCTGTTGCAGCCCCATGCGGTCGTCGCCGAATTTCGCCTTCAACTCCTCCATCTTCGGCTGCATGCGCTTCATGTTCGCCATCGAAGCGTACTGCTTGCTGGCAAGCGGGAAGAACAGGAGCTTGACGACGATGGTCGTGCACAGGATCGCCACGCCGAAATTGCCGAAGTAGCGGAAGAAGAAGTCCATCAGCTTGAACATCGGCTTGGTGATGAAATAGAACCAGCCCCAGTCGATCAGGCGGTCGAACTTCGGGATCGAGTAGCTGGCCTCATAACCGTCGATAACAGGCACTTCCTTGGCGCCGGCGAAGACGAGGTTCTTGAGCTCGATCGATTGGCCCGGCGCAACGGTGAAGGCATCATCCTTGTAATCGGCCTGATAGCGCGGCTGGCCATCGGCAAAGTGGGAGAAGCGCGCCTCGTAGGCCGCACTTTGCGGCGGAACGATCGTCGCCGCCCAATATTTGTCGGTGATGCCAAGCCAGCCGCCGGTGGATTTCGCCGGCGTGACGGCTTCCTCCTCGACGGCGCTATATTTGGTTTCGATCAGGCCATCGCCGATCACGCCGATGAAGCCTTCATGCAGCACGTAGACGGAGGGCGTCGTCGGCTTGTTGTAGCGCGTCACCCGGCCGTAGGAAGACAACGATGCGGGCGCCTGGCCGGTATTTTCGATCTTGTCGGCGACGGTGAACATGTAGCGTTCGTCGACGGAAATGGTGCGGGTGAAGGTCAGGCCCTTGTCATTGGTGTAGGAGAGCGTCACCGGCGTCTTTTCGGTGAGCTTGGCGCCCTCGGGAGCGGTCCAGAGCGTCGAGGCACCCGGAACGGCGCCTGTCGCGTCGCTGCCGATATAGCCGAGTTCGGTGAAATAGCCGTCCTTGGTCTCGGCCGGGCTGAACAGCGTGATGATCGGGCTCGAGTCGTCGACCGTCTCGTGATAACCCTTGAGCTTCAGATCGTCGAGGCGGGCGCCGGCAAGGTTGATAGAGCCGGAAAGTGCCGGCGTATCGATGGCGACGCGCGGGGTCTTTGTCAGCGCCTGCTCGAGCGTCGCTGTCGCGGCTGCCTGGCCGGAAGGGGCCGTACCGCTCGGCTGGGCCGGCGTCTCGCCGCCGGCTGCCGGCTGCTGCACCTGCTCGGTCTGTTGCTGCGCCTTCTGGGCTTCCTGCGCCTTGCGCTGGGCCTCGATGCGCGGATTCATATAGAGAAACTGCCAGCCGAGGACGATCAGCACCGAGAGAGCGATCGCAATGAAATAATTGCGGTTGTTTTCCATCATACGTTCCTGGGGCGTCCGTCTCCGGAGCGCCGGTGTTTCGGCCTGGTTTCCACGCGGGATTTCAGTTCCGCGGCCAATTCCTGGAAGGACGCGTCAAGCACGTCCCTGCGCGCGACAACCACATAGTCGTGTCCGGGCTGCATTGCAAACCCCGCATGAAGCCGCACCGCCTCTTTCAGGCGGCGGCGCATGCGGTTCCGCTCGACCGCGTTGCCATGTTTTTTGGTGACAGTAAAACCGACGCGTGCCTGGCTGTCAGGTTCCTTCCGGTCGAGGACTTCGAGAAGGAAGAAGCCGCCCCGGCGTTTTTCGCCCTCGCGCACGGCAAGAAACTGCGGGCGGCTCTTCAGCCGCCCGACAGTGTGTTTCTTTTCACTGGTCGTCAATTCGCCCGCCATCTCTTACCGGGCAACCCGGCTTACGCCGACAGACGATTGCGGCCCTGCGCGCGGCGGGCTGCGATGACCTTGCGGCCACCCTTCGTGGACATGCGGGCACGGAAACCGTGGCGACGCTTGCGAACAAGCTTGGATGGTTGGTAGGTACGCTTCATTTTATTTTAAACACCGCGGAGTGCGGCCCTTCTTGAATTTGCATAATGCAAGGAGCGTTATTTTTCGAACGGGCGGGCCATGAAAGGCCTAAAGTGACCGGACGTGCGCGGGCTTATAAGGATGAAGCCCTTAAAAGTCAATTATGCCGGATAATTTCGCTATGTGCTGCCGGCCTCGAAAGTAAATTCGCACTCTGGTGTTAAGAAATGCGGGTTGCCCTGAACGGTTGTAGTTTTGCGCCGTGACGGATAGATCACTCAGCTTTTCAAGCGTTTAGCATCCCGAAGACATTCGGCACGGATAATTTCCGAAGCCATAATCGTAAATTCTAGAAATCTAACTTTAATCAATTTCGCCGATATTCAACGCATCGACTGGAATTTGCTTTCCAGCCAGTGGCGTAGCTAGGAGCATTGCATTGAAGATCCGGGGCAAAATTAATCTGCTGGTTTGCGTGATGGGCGCGGTGGCACTTCTGATCGGTGCAACGGCATTGTCCGCCATGCACGAATACAGTCGCAACCTGACGGCTTATGAGCATGCCGCCAGCCGTGCCTATGCCGGCGAACGCCTCAATCGTTTCGTCACGGCCGTTGTCATGGAATCGCGCGGCATCTATGCCGCCAAAACGATCAAGGATACGCCGAATTTCGCCAAGGGCTTGCTGGCCGGGCTCGATGAGATCGACAAGGTCATCTCCGGCTGGGCGCCGCTCGTTCCCGAGGGTGAGAAGGACGATTTTGCCAAGCTTGTCGCCCGCGCCGCGGAATTCCGCACCTTCCGCGCGGAAACGGCCCGCCTCGGCACGGAAGTCGGCCCCGAGGCCGCAAGCCAACAAGGCAACAACGAGGCCAACCGCGCCAACCGCAAGGCGTTCCAGGCGGAAATCGATGCCGTCGTCGCCATCGACAAGGCAGCGCTGGAGACCGTCAACGCCGAGATCGAGAGCTTCCGCTCCTGGGTGCTGATGCTTGTGCTCAGCATCACCGGCATCGGCATCGCGGTCGGCGTCGGCATGGGCTTCTATATCGGCACCAGCCATCTCAGCCGCCCGATCAAGCGCGTCACCCATGCGATCAAGGAAGTCGCCGACGGCAATTTCGACGCCGAGGTCCCCTTTGCCGGACGTCCGGACGAAATCGGCGAGATGGCCGCAGCGGTTGCGGTCTTCAAGGCGAACGGCCTTGCCGTCAAGCGCCTGAATGCCCAGGAGGCGGCGATGCGCGCCAAGAGCGACGACTTGCAGTCGAGCATGTCCGTCGTCGTGGCGGCGGCTGCGGCCGGCGATTTCGGCCACCGCATCAGCAAGGATTACGAGGACGACAACCTCAACCAGTTTGCCGGCAACATCAACATGCTGCTGTCGAGCGTCGATGCCGGCATCGGCGAGACCCGCCGCGTCATCGCAAGCCTTGCCGAAGGCGATCTCACCCAGACGATGAGCGGCAGCTTCCAGGGCGCCTTCGCCGAGCTGCAGCAGAACGTCAACAATACCTTCGTCACGCTGCAGGCGACGATGCGCGAAGTGCGCGAAACGACGGAAGCGATGAACGGCAACACCGCCGAGCTGCGCAATGCCAGCGACGACCTGTCGAAGCGCACCGAGCAGCAGGCAGCCGCCCTCGAAGAGACCTCGGCAGCGCTCGACGAGATCACCGCCGTCGTCCAGAATTCCACCGAGCGGGCGCATGAGGCCACCATCATGGTGTCCGAAGCCAAGGAGAATGCCGGCCGCTCCGGCGTCGTCGTGCGCAATGCCGTCGAGGCGATGGGCCGCATCGAACAGGCCTCGCGCGAAATCAGCCAGATCATCAACGTCATCGACGAGATCGCCTTCCAGACCAACCTCTTGGCGCTGAATGCCGGCGTCGAGGCGGCCCGCGCCGGCGATGCCGGAAAGGGCTTCGCGGTGGTCGCGCAGGAGGTGCGGGAATTGGCCCAGCGTTCGGCAACGGCTGCCAAGGACATCAAGGCGCTGATCACCAAATCCGGCAACGAGGTGCAGGTCGGCGTCAAGCTCGTCCAGGCGACCGGCGAGGCGCTGGCCGAAATCGGCACCCGCGTCATTGCCATCAACGACCATATCCATTCGATCGCGACGGCTGCGACCGAGCAGTCGACCGGCCTCAAGGAGGTCAATACCGCCGTCAACCAGATGGACCAGGTGACCCAGCAGAATGCTGCGATGGTGGAAGAAACCTCCGCCGCCACGCACAGGCTTTCGGCCGAAGCCGGTGGCCTGGTGCGCCTCATTGCCCGCTTCAAGCTGTCGGATGATGCGCCGGCACCTGTGGCGCTCGTTCGCAACGAGCCGCAAAGGCCGGTCGCTTCGCCCGCCCGCCGCGCGATCGCCAAAGTCGCCCGCGCCTTCGGCGGCAACGCGGCCGCAGCCGAGCAGAGCTGGGAAGAGTTCTAAGCTTTACTGATCACGCGCCTTTTAACGCCGCCTCCGGGCGGCGTTAGTTTTTTCTGCCCGGTCCGCGCCGGGCAAAGACTCCTCCCCACAAGGGGGAGGGGTTGGGGAGGGGCCTTCCTCCTCTCGGGCGGCGTTTCTTTGTGACGACGTGACGCTGCTCGCAAAGATTTGAAAGCGGAGCATCTTGGTCTAATATAGAGCTCAACGGTAGGGGCGGCCTGGGTGCTGCCGATCGGGCGAGACGAGAATGCCGACAAGAGACCAGGGCGACAATCCTTCGGCGGAAATCCCGGCGGCCGGCGAGGCCGCAAGGGCGCCGTGCCCGTCTGCCCGCATGTTCGGCGGCCTCTCCGGCAAGCTGCTCTGGCTCACCGTCGTCTTTATCATGCTCGCCGAAATCCTGATCTTCTTTCCATCGGTCGCCAGCATGCGGTTGCGCTGGCTGCAGGACAGGCTGAACACCGCCGCTGCCGCCGCCATCGTCATCGATGGGCTGCAGCCCGTCGAGCTGCCGCGGGCGCTGCAGAAGGAGACGCTGGAAGCGACCGGCACCAAGGCGATCGTGCTGCGCAAGGAGGGCACTTCGCGGCTCTTGGCGACGACCGATATGCCGGCCTCCGTCGATGAAGCCTATGACCTCACTGACGTGCCGCCGGTGACGGCGATACGCGACGCACTCGACACCTTGATCTTCGGCGGCAGCAGGATAATCCGCGTCTACGGCCCCGTCGGTGACACCAACACCGGCGTCGAGGTGGTGATGAAGGACCGGCAGCTGCGCACGGCGATGTTCGCCTATTCCCGCAACGTCCTGTTGCTGTCGGTGCTGATCTCGCTGTTCACGGCGACGCTGATCTTCTTTGCGATCAACCGTATCCTCATCGGCCCGATCCGCCGGCTGACCGGCAGCATGCAGCAATTCTCCTCCGATCCTGAGAACCCCGCCCATATCTATATCGGCGACGGCGGCCGCGACGAACTGGCGGTCGCCGGCCGCAATCTCACCTCGATGCAGATGGAGCTGCAAAAGACGCTGAAGCAGCAGAAGAACCTCGCCGCTCTCGGCCTCGCGGTGTCCAAGATCAATCACGACATGCGCAATATCCTGGCCTCTGCGCAGCTGATGTCAGACCGGCTGGTCGATGTCGATGATCCGATGGTCAAGAGCTTCGCTCCGAAGCTCTTGCGCACCATCGACCGCGCCGTCGGTTACACCACCGAGGTGTTGTCCTACGGCAAGGCGAGTGAATCGGCACCACGCCGCCGCCATATCCGCCTGTTGGAACTGACCCAGGACGTCAAAGACATGCTGGCGATCGATCCGCAAAGCGGCATCGAATTCGCAGAGCAGATCGGCGCCGAGCTTGAGGTCGATGCCGATAGCGAGCAGCTTTTCCGCGTCATCCACAATCTCTGCCGCAACGCGCTGCAGGCGCTGACGTCGCCGGGCGAGGGCGGCCCGGGCTCCGTCAAGCGGATCACCGTCTCCGCCCAGCGCGTCGGCAGCGTCGTCAGCATCACGGTGGATGATACCGGCCCCGGCATGCCGCTGAAGGCGCGCCAGAACCTTTTTGCCGCCTTCCGCGGCTCCGCCCGCTCCGGCGGCACCGGCCTCGGCCTCACCATCGCCCGCGAACTGGTGCTCGCCCATGGCGGCACGATCGCGCTGGTGGAAAAACCGACGGTCGGCACGCAGTTCCGCATCGAGATCCCCGATCGCCCGGTTTCGCTGGAGGATTACCGCAGCCGGACGCATATTGAAAAGTGACGGGGTTTCGCAAGGTGCGGCTGCCCGCAGACAAAGACGCGATTTTTTCAGAAATGCTCTTGCATTGTCCCGAAGGACGTTTTAGAGGATCGCCACGCAAGCGGCACCGCCGCATTTTGCACGCACCCGTAGCTCAGCTGGATAGAGCACCAGACTACGAATCTGGGGGTCAGGAGTTCGAATCTCTTCGGGTGCGCCATTCTTTTCCAATAAATCCCAAATTTATCAACGGCCTCAAGGCCTAGACGATCATTCCGGTCCACAACGGGGTCCACGCGAGGTCCTAGTACGTTAAGGTCACCAGCTCGGGTACGTTTCACTATCGAAGGCGTGTCCCCAAGGACATGGCCGTTTCAACCGGACAGACCGAGTTCAAGAGATTCTTGGGCAAGAGCGAACGTGAAGCTCTGCGGAACTACCCTGAGACCCATGCCTTTCATGAACGACTTATCGAGGAGTTCAGGAACTTCGCCCACAACAGGGCCAATCTTACGGCTCTGGAAGCTCACAAACTGGCCGAGCGAAAGGCTGCCGATCTGAACGGTGGACGAGGGAGCGCCAGGAACGAGAAGGTTCAGACAAAAAGGGGAAACCGGACCTTGGTGGCTATAGGGCGGCGACCATATGGGGGGTCACGCTATCCCAGAACCGTCTAGCTGGAGGTCTCAGAAATTTTGCCCATTTTCAGATCGCCAAATCTATCCTGAGACCCGGACCGTGCTCAACCCGAGCTAGGTAGTATTCGGCTTCTTGAGATCACGTAGGGGAACCTCCATCACAATGCATTCGTCGCTATCAGACCCACCCTCCCTGCGGAATAGTCCATCATCGGCATCAAGCTCACCCACGGGAACCGGCTTGCCCGTCCACCCGCAGTCCTCGCAAGTAGGTCGCTCCCAAACCACCTCTGGAAGCTCCTCATTATAACCTTCCTGTGGAGACAGGTGCGGCGAGCCACAGTCGGGACATTCTTCGGGGACCATACGGATGTGTCGCAGGACTAGAGAGGTGGCTAAGCCAAGGCCATGTTCGACGGTCGACAGAGCGGCTTCTGCGTCGTGCCACGTCGCTGAGTGAGCGTGTGTCAACCAGTTCGCGAAACTCCATGCATCGCTAAGGAGCGACTTGAATAGGTGTCTGCGGTCCTTCTGTGAGCCGCCAGAGAGGATTGTGTCACAGATGACATCATTCCATCCCCGAAAGTCTGCTCGTTTTGGCGGTTGCTCTACAGGCCACTCAGAGGCGTCTTGTGCAGCGGCGACGTACGCAAGAAGTGCTTCTCGGCTTCGCACACCAATGGCCTGATAGTCCGCGACGTTATGCGCCTGATGGAGGGCGTCGTTCGCTTCGCGTAACCTGTTGAACACTTCCCCAAATGGCAGCACGCGACGGCTTTCGATGCGCTGTTGCCGGGTCCGTGGGATGCGGAGGCACAACCCCATATGGAAAGTGACAGCAAGGTCCATGTTCGGGAACTGGTCTTGGGAGTAGAGGTTTGTCGGATTGGTGATGACCCACCATCGACCTTCGCTTGTATGCAAGTCCCAGACATCATGCCGATGACCCATCAGCGTTTCTGCATAGACCTTCTGGAGGAAGTCAACACGAGAATCTGGCGAAGATTGCGAAAGAAAGTAGCGGACGATATTCGCCTTTTCGTCTTCTGAGGCATGTAACATTTTACTTCCTAACCCCACTTATTGGCGGATATCGGGCCTAATGGCTGGGTGAATACATTAGTTCTGCGCCGCAAACTGCTGTGCGTAGCCATACCCCGCAAACGGACGGGGCTGGCTGAATATCTGACGCGCTCAGTAAACAACCTGCGCGGTATCAATGAACTGGCGGAATAGGTCCTGCCATTCGCCCACCTCACCCCTTTCTATGGCCTTGTAGATCGCTGCCATGTCAGTGGAAATGACCAGCGCGTAGATGTGACCACCCTGCTCCCTTACATTTTGCCGAATGCGTTCCAGCACTTCCTGCTGATCGCCCTTTTGGTAGCTAAGACTTCTGAGTTGGTCCAATTGCTCACTCACTCGTCATTCTCACCGCAGACGGCAAAGCACTTTGCGCGGACCAAACGGCGGGCCTTCGCGTAATCGAGCTCGTCCTTTAGCGAAGCGATGCGGCCCCGACAGCCGCCTTCACAAAAAGCATCTTACAGCGTGACGATCGCTGGCGCGAAGAAAAGCGGGCTCTGGTATATACCACCAAAGCACGGGCTGCCCTGTATTGCCGTCGCCCTCATCGGTGAGGCGATGGGGCGGCTCCAGACGAAGTGGAGGCCGGCGGACCGCGAATTGACGGTCTCAATATTCACGCATTTATGAGCTGTATTGATTACCGCTTCCCGAATTGCAGGACTAGTCTGAATGATCGCTGCACACCAATTGTTAGCAGTGACGGCCGTGTATCAAGCCACTCCGTTGGGAGACTGAAATGCAACGCAAGCTCGCGGCAATCATGGCTGCTGATATCGTCGGCTATAGCCGGCTGATGGCTGAGGACGAGTCTTCCACCTATGCGGAGCTGCGCACCGTTTTTGACCACCTGATCGACCCGACTGTCGCCCGCCATGGCGGAACCACTTTCAAAACGACGGGTGACGGCTTCCTTGCGATGTTCCCGAGCGTCAACGCGGCCGTTGATGCGGCACTTGCCATCCAGCAAGGTTTTGACGACGGGCCCTTCAAGCTGCGTATCGGCATCAACCTCGGTGATGTCATCGAGGATAATGGTGATGTCTATGGGGATGGGGTGAACGTCGCGGCCCGGCTTGAGGCCATGACCGAACCCGGCCAGATATTCGTCAGCGGCGCTGTGGTGATGGCCGCCGAGCGCAACCGCGGCGATCTGTTCGCTCGAGTCGGCCGCAGGCGCGCCAAGAATATTCCCGAGCTGCTTGAAGTGTACCGCGTAAGGCGGGCGGGCTCTCCCTGGTCGATCTGGCGGCAGGTGCCACATATCCTGCGCGGCAGCGCTGCGCGCTGGTCTTATGGCGTTGCTGCCATCGCTCTCATTCTCATCGGTACCCAGATTTCACCTCTTCCGCTGGCAGCGATGGTGAGCGGCATCCCGGCTGCACTTTCTCTGGACCAGACCCGTGGAGACCCCAGACCCTCGATTGCCGTCATGCCGTTCGCAACCATGAGCGGCAGCGATAACCAGCCTTACTTTGCAGACGGTCTGACCGAGGACGTGACCACGGCGCTCGCTCGTAATCCCGAGCTTCAGGTCATCGCCCGCGATTCCACCTATGCCGTGCGCGGTCAGGAGACGGATGTACGTAAGCTCGCGGCAAAGCTTGGCGTTGATTACGTGGTTGAAGGCAGCGCGCGCCGAGAAGGCGACCAGCTCCGCGTTTCGGCGCAGCTTATTGATGTAGGCACGGGGGCGCACTTATGGTCGCGCAGCTTCGACAAGAAGGTTGCTGACGTTTTCACCGTCCAGAGCGAGCTCACCACGGAAATCGTCGCGCAACTCGCGCCCTATATCGGCCGAAGCGAAGCGGCAGCGGCGGCGCTGCGGCCGACGGATAGTCTGCAGGCCTATGATCTCGTCTTGCAGGCCCGCGACCGTTACCGGCACGGCGCCGCTGACCAGAACGCTATTCTCGATGCCCGCGGCCTGTATCAGCGCGCCCTAGAAATGGACCCGGCTTATGCCGCAGCCCGCGCAGGCCTTGCGTTGACCTACATCGGCGAAGTGGCGCAAAGGCCCGGCGGTCAGGCCGCCGCGCCCGAACTGGATCTGGGTCTCAGTGAGGCGCGGCAGGCCGTGCGGCTCGATCCCAATCTCGGTTTTGGATATCAGGTAATCAGTTTTGGACTTGCGCTGCAGGCGGACTATTCCGGCGGACTTCGGGCGGCGCAGCGTGCGGTCGAACTGAACCCCAACGATCCCGACAGCATGATTGCGCTGGCCAAAGCGCAGGTCCGGTTCGGAGACTATCGGGACGCTGTCGCCAATGCGGAGCGGGCGCGCCGACTGCACCCCATGGCACCGGAATACTATGCCTACGTGCATGGTCAGGCGCTTTATGCCGATGGCCGCCGCGAAGAGGCGGCCACGGTCATCAGCGAGTGCCTTGTCAGAGCGCCCCGCGACGCGAATTGCCTTCTCATCCAAGCCGCGTTGCAGGGTGGAAGCGGAGAGCTTGAAAAGGCGCAGGCTACCATGGCGAGCCTTGTTGAAGCCCATCCGGCATTCTCGCTGGAAGCGGAAAGGGCTTATCGCCGGTTCGGCGACGAACCCTTGATGGAAGAGTTCCTGCAAGACCTGGCGAGAGCCAAAGCCCCGGAGACGGCTTGACGTTGCTGTCAGCGTCGCGGTTTTAGAAGTTCGTGGACCGAAGGCGACATGATCTCTGGGTCGCTGATCTGCACGCCGGCACGGTCGTGCCTCTTCCGTCTCCCAAGTCGGGCTGGCTGAAAGCGGTGACCGACCTTCACTTGTGACGAAGGGCTTCAATCTGGCCGTGGTTGTCAAGTCTGCGGAGGCAGCATTGTCTGGCCATTATGATGGCTGATTGCGTATAATCTCTGCGTCATCACGCTGGATGGCGAGCCGAGATGACCGCTCGCCGTCCAGCGCCAAATAGGCGCCGCACGGGTCGTGGCTTACTCCTTAATCGGGATTCCGGCTTCGATTGCAGCGTCGATGAACGCCTGTCGCGCCTCTTCCCGGTTTCGTTTTCCCGACATCACATCCGCGCAAACCGCGCAGGCCCTATCCAAGGCGGGGCCTTCTTCGGTCGGCCAGTCCTCAATCAACGCCCATGTTGCAGCCTGGGTCGTCTGGATCACCACCCACTGATCCGGGCCTTCAAGGGCGACCGTCACCGGCTTCTTCCAAATGGTTTGCATGATCTCAGGACCTCCGCTGCGTGCTCTCTGCCGTTGCAGCCTGCACACATAGGGCGATTCATCCGGCGTGGCGAGGCGCAGTATGAACGAGATGCCTTTCTCGGTCAGCGAACTGCTGGGATGTGCTTTTCGAAAAGGGTTTCGTGCCGCCGCTTTGCGCGCTTATGCGGAGCCTCCTAGAATTCCTGCACGAATTCACACGCCAGCAAGGTTTTGCCGGGCAAAGCGTCTCCCTGGCGGGCAACGATGGAGACCCTTCCGGGGCCGGCCATTCCGGGTTCTGGCTGCAGGTCTGCAGGAAGTTCAAGCGAATAGCCCTTGGTGGATGTGCCCAGCAGGTCCGAGGTCTCCGGCTTCAAACCATATTTCGCGGCCAGATCGTCGGCGCGTTCGCCCTCGATCAGGACGCCAACAGCGTTACTTGCAAAGAAAATCTCGGTCGACTTAAAGCCGTCGCGGCCTATCTGGTTCGGGAGTTTGTAGATCGCCGCGCCCAAGGATGATGTGTCCGGCTTGGCCAGAGCTTCCACGACATCATAGATCTTCATTGCCGATGTCATCGTATAGGGTGGCTTGCAAAGGGCTGCGTCAAAGAACTTGTCATCGGCCGAATCGGCCAGAACCTGCCCGGCCTGAAATGTCGCAAAAGCGACGCACGCAGAGAAGGCGGCGTAGCGAATGAATTTGGCGTTGTGCATGGAATATTCCTGAGAAAAGTGGCTCTAGCGGATTCGTGTGTACGAGTTCGAATGACTAGGGGATTCGAGGTAATTATGCTACCCAAAGTTTAATCTCTCAGATCCACTCTTCTCTTCTCTTCCGTCCGGCCGTACTGATGGGTAGGATGAGTGGCATCGGACGCGGAGACGGAGATATCGCAGCGCCGATCTGAAGGCAGGAAAGTCATGATCGCAGCCTATATCGATGAAATCATCATGTTTTGCGCCGGCCTGTGGATGACATCCGTGGGCTTTGGTTATCTGCCGTTTCCCGGCAAGCCGGCCAACCGGCCGCCGTTGGTTCGCCACTTCAAGTGGATGGGTCCCTTGCTGCTCGCGATCGCCATCATTCTGGCGGCTGCCTCATAAGCCGCGTGCTCAGACTGGGGTGAAGCAATGAACAATATGTTGGCCTGCCCGTCGTGCGGATTGGACAAAACGGAATCGATCGTCCACCGCGGTTCCTACATTCTCCGATGCGCCGCCTGCGGTGAAACGATTGTCGCCACATCATTCATGGCGATGCTCGATCTGGATCACCAGTGTTCGGCCTTTATCGATCCGGGTCCCGGAAACTCCCCTCCGCAAGAGACGCTCATTGCGCGTGGGCCACTGCGGCGGATCTCCGGGGCGATCAGTGCCGCAGCGCGTAATGGAATTCTGGTCCTTCTGATTTCTGAACCATAGGACTGAAGTCCGTTGGCGATGGAGCCGGCGGCTAAAATGAAGGAGGGGCAGCTCGCCAGCGCGCGGCAGCTGGCGCCATCATGGGCGTAACCGGACGAGAATCTTGGCCCCGGGACCCCTCAACTGTTCCGCCAGCGCTTCCAAATCTTTCTTATCCGTTCCCGCCAGAACGATGCGACCATCCGTGATCGGCTCCCTCATCCAGGGTTCCATGACGACCTTGTCGTTGATCAGCATCTGCGTTTGTCGTCCCAATACCGCCTGCGTGAAATCGCGGAATGTGGCGGCGCTTTCCGGGGTGAGCACGATATTCAGGCCGTGGTCGTAGGACACGGGGGACAGGCTTACCTCCGCACTCTTCACCTCAAGCGAGACAGGCGCAATCGCCTTGGCCGCGTCATTGTTTGCAGCAACGGCAGCTTCTTGCGATGCCGTTGGTGGAGCAGGCGGTGTCGAGAGCTCATCCAGGATGCCCGGCCCGGCCTTGGCTGATGGTAGCGGCTCGATATGCAAATCGGGCGTCTGCAAGTCTTTTGCTGTCAGCACGCCTGTAAGCTGCAAGCTGGCCGGCATATCCTCGCGTTGGATGTGGGTATATGTGCGCAACCTCGTCCCTCCTGCCTCAACGGTTACGATCTCCGACGCTTCGAGTGTCGAACCATCGTTCAGGGACACCACGAGCTCGACGCTGCGGCGCTTGCTGGCGCGTTTGAGGGAAGCCAGCTGATCGGCCGTGAGGTTCTTTGCCCGCTCGGCAAAGCCCGTGATCAAATTTGCGATCGCCGGCTGCTGCGACTGGCTGAACGCTGCGGCGTCGGCTTCCTCCGACAGGGAAAGGGTTGCCGTGCGTGCGGTCGCGTCGGTGGATTCCAGTGTCCAGGTCGATGTCACCGGAACACTAACGCCGTCATAATCTTCGTCCCTCGACGTCGCTGAGGCCTGACCAATCTCCATAGTCTCTGCCTGATAGGATTGCCCTGTGGCAAGCAGTTGCGCCTCCGGCACCAAGGCGGCAACAATCTGAAGAGGGTTTGCCTCCAGCTTGGCGATGATGTCATAGACCCCGCTTTGTGGTGCCGCGGGAACTCCACCCGGTCCACTGGCCGCTATCGCCCGCATGTGTGCCACGATCTGATCGACACCGGAGAGATCGCGCGGGTTGCCGTTCAGGTCGGCTTCGAGTTCGAGCGAAGCGGTGCCATAGGCCGTGAGGGAATTCCGATAGAGCAGGTTCATCTGATAGCTGTCGGCAAGGCCCGCAAGGCCTTCCGGCAAATCGGCGCTGAGAGACCAGCGGACCCGCATGCCGTCTTCATCCCGCGACAGGACCGTCATACGCTGGCGAAACGCGCCGCGCATCGTCATGGCCGAGGCGCCTGGCTTGTCGAACCAGAATGACATATCGGTTTCGGTTGCTTTTTGAACGCGGTAGCTGCGCTCGACGCCCATCGCTGGCGCGTAGCCCGGGATCTCGATGCCGCCGGCGGACCATGCCGGATGGGAGAGCGTGACGCACAGGCAAGCTGAGGCAAAACTTTTCCAGTACAATGATGTCATGCTGACAGGGCCCTGAACATTGAAGCTTATGCGGCGCCTTCCGGTCGCCGGCCGCGAGCTTATTTGCTGATGAAGAGAATGGGTAGTGCCGGCGATGCGATAATCGTCTTGCGCGAAACTGATTCAAGTTTTCATTCGGTATCGCGCTCCACTGCGTGAATCATTGCCGAAAATCTAGCAGAAGGGATCGGGTGACATAAAGATGCAACCTAAGAATATTTTCCTAGTCGACGGGCCGTTCTTGCGTTAGCTTATCCGCAATTGCAACCTTGGACTGGCGGATGTCGAGCAAGTTTTTCTCTATCGGCGATGTGATCGCGTCAACGAGCCCTGGCCGTCGCGCACGGTGTGATCAGGGTTCCCGCAATGGGTCTGAGGCGAGGGGCTGATGGCGGAATTCAACCCTCGCGACAAAAGCCGAACCAGTCAGGGAAAGACTCGGGCGATGGTGCGCAAGCATACCGCTCCGCCGGGCGCGGCGGACGACGGCAGCCTTCGCTGGCAATGGTTCACCATTCAGTTGCTGGAATCTGCGGCCTTCACGACCCTGAGTGCGAACGCCTGCCGCGCCTTCTTCCGCATCGTCATCGAGCACACGTCGCACGCTGCCTTGGAAAACGGCAAGCTGATCGTGACCCATCCTCAGTTCGTGTCTTACGGCGTGACCGGCGAATATGTGGCCGATGCGATCGATGAGCTCGAATATAAGGGGCTGATAAAAGTTCGCCGCGGCCGGGCGGGCAGCGGTGTCGCGCATCCCAACCGGTTCACGCTGACTTTTGTCGGTGACCATGAAGGTGCGCCACCCACCGACGAGTGGAAGCGATGCACGGCGGAAAGGTGCCGGAAATGGTCCGAGACCGACCGCAAGATTGCCGCCGACAAACGCGGGCGCGTCGGCAGGAAGAAAAAATCCCCACTTCGGAATCCCGAAATCCCCCCGCTTCGGGATTCCGGAATCCGCCGCGCTTCGTGAGCTGTCGACAGGGAGAAACTCTGAATGATTTCAATGCCCCAACCAATTTCGGGATTCCGAAGTGCTATATAGATTCTGGTGGAGTTACTGTCGGAGGCACTTTGCCACGATCAGGAACTCCGTCTCCCGCCCCCCGATCTTCCCGGCCGAGGTCGTGCGAAGCAGAAGACCGAAAGCTTCATAGAGCCAATAAAGCGGGGGAATTCTATCCTTGAGCGCATGCACCTGCGTCGACACATATTCGCCGACAAAGACGACATCCATGCCGAGGTCTTTCAATGTCCCGGCAATCTCCGAATGGGATGCCTCTGCGGCGTGCTCGACACGGAATGGGGCATAGCCCGGCTTTCCGGCGTTTTTCTGCCTGAGAACGTAGCGGTAGAACAAGACGTGGGTCCACCAGGGCGTCAGGTCGGTGAAGATCCCTTTGGCTGAATTCAGGATCGGACCCTTGACGAACACCAGACCACCGGGAGACAGGGTATCATGGGCTCTCAACAAGGCAGCGCGCGGGCTTTCCAAATGTTCGAGGACGTCCCAGAAGACGCAGGCGTCGAAGTGACGATCTCCATAGTCGATGGTTTGAGCATCGCCGAGGATCCTCTCAGCGGCGTCCTGGTTCTTTTCGAGTTGCTCCTTGGAGATGTCGACAACGGTATATCGCGCACCTTTCAAGGGGATATGCGTGCGGGAGCCGCCCCCGACCTCAAGGATATTTGTATCAGTCTTGCTGGAAAATGCTGATTGTGCGTGCGAGAGCGCGTCGTTTACCCACGGCGAAGCCATAATCTTTCCCTCCCGAAAGATTAGCGTTTACGACTACAAGTAAGCATTAATATAATATTTTAGCAATATTTTAAGCATGTCTGGTCAGGTGGTGCGTCCGGCGGGATTGGCGGCTAAGCCGTCAGCCTAGTTTCGCGCAACCTTCCTGATGTATCCGCAGGTCTGATGATCTTTAAGGCGCTTCAGCCGGAGGAATGCATGGCGGTGGGAATTTTTCGGGCTCTGGCTGTCCTGGCGATGATGACGGCCCTTGGCGGCTGCATCGACCATGCCAATGATCCCGTGCTCCTGGCGGTCGGCGTGCCGGTCAATCCGCCGGTCGTTGCGCACGGCCTTTGCATGACCGACGGCAACGCCATGTATGACGAGGCGAGGAAGCAGTATCAGCTGCGCGCCCAGCTGACCGGATATGCTCAGGCCGATGAGCTTGAGGCCGAAACGATAGCGCGCGCTGCCGCCCATCGCCAATATGTCGCTTGCCTCTCCGGCCAGGGTTACCGGACATTATACGCGAATTGAGAACAGAGAATTCACGTTTCGTCACAAGCGCTGTTCGAGCCCTTTCCTGATCGCGACTTTTCACGTTTTTCGGCGATTTAGTCACGCCGGATCGCCTGCAATCACGAGTTTTGGAAGTTGCATATAGCGGCGGAACTCCGCGCGTGGGAAAGGCATTCTCTCGAGATAAATCCAGTAAGGAGGGTTTATCATGAAGATGTTCAGTCTCACCCCTTCCACCGCCGCACTCGGCGCCCTTCTCGCCCTCACGTCGATCATCCCTGCGCAGGCAGCACCCGTTCAGACGGCTCGCCCGCCCGCTGTCTCGGATGTAAAAATGGTGCAATATAAATCACATGCCGGCACCTGGCACGGCTATCAGGGCTTTCGCACGGAGCGCCCCGGCACCCGCCGCCACTCCGATGGTTACTGGTATCCGCTTGCCGCCTTCGGCGTCGAGGCCGGCACCACGGGCTCCATCGTCCGCGCGCCGGTGAACAGGCCGGCAGCTCCGAAAATGTGCAACCCTACGTTTTCCGGATCGATCGGTCCCGGCAGCATGCCTTGCGATAACGGCTATTGAGCCGGCAAATGAAAGAGGCGGCGATGAGCCGCCTTTTTCTTGATCGAGCCGCCGCTCACATATCCGTGACCTCTGCTTTGGCACCGTAGTATGTGACAGATCGCCTTCCTAACTCCGGGGCGTAAACTCCACGAATCCTCCCAAGGAGACGATTATGACCACGACTTTCAAGAACGGCCTGATGGCCGCTGCCTTCGGCGTAATCCTCGGCCTTTCGGCCTTCTCGGCCATGGCAGCTCCCCTCCAGTCGAGCGCGACAGAGCAAGGTTCAGCCGAGCGTCCGGTTGCCCGACAAGAAACCACGGTTGAGCATGACAGGCGCACCACCGGTTCGATCGGTGAGCGCGGCTCGGAAACCTCAGGTCGGATGACGCCTTACATGATGAACCCGAAGAAGCCCCTCAAGATGGATTGCAAGCTCGGCTTCAACCCGGGGAGCGGCTCCAGCTGCAACTACTGACGAGACGCTCCGCGTCTTCGCGATCGTGAACGGCCCGCAATGGGCTGAAGGGGCGGCCTCAGGGTCGCCCTCAGTTTGTGGACAAACCTCGCTCTCCCCTCGGCGTCATCCTCGGCCTTGTGCCGAGGATCTGCTGCGTATCGACCGGCTGTAGATGCTCGGGACAAGCCCGAGCATGACGAAAGAGAGGTTGGTCGCCTTTTGGCCACCCTTTGCGTAGAGGTAGCGGCCAGCCGGATTCGGCATGTCTTCCCCAATTGCCGTTCGTACGATGTTGCATCGAATGCAAAAATGCAATAAGTACAGAATCACGCAAACTGTTGACGATGGTGTTGCGAAAAGCCGCAGCCAAGAGCGATTGACGCGTTTGCCTTGGAATTGCCATGCTCGCCGCGATGGTCGCATTTCATAATCAATCGAATTTCAGACGGGTGGGATAGTCATGACTGCAAAGGCCGCATGCTCCGATTTCCTGCATTTTTTCCGCTCCTGGGTCAGCAACCCGCTTCGGGTCGCGGCCATCGCGCCGTCGGGGGATTCGCTTGCCAGGATCATGACCAGTGAAATTGCCGCACTCGACGGGCCGATCATCGAGCTCGGCCCGGGAACCGGCGTTTTCACCCGGGCGCTGCTGGCGCGCGGGGTCAGCGAAGCGGATCTGACCCTGATCGAGTACGGTCCGGAATTCATCTCATCGCTGCAGGCGCGTTTTCCGACGGCGCGTGTGTTGCAGATGGACGCCGCCCATCTCGCCGATGCCGATATTTTCGAGGGCGAACCGGTCGGCGCGGTTGTCAGCGGCCTGCCGCTCTTGTCCATGTCGCCGCGCAAGATCGTATCGATCCTGGCCGGCGCCTTCGCCTATATGCGGCCGGGCGGCGCCGTCTATCAGTTCACCT
>NZ_VSZV01000188.1:10313-11372 GCF_008919455.1 Rhizobium sp. PEPV16 | reverse complement strand
CCTGTCGATCCGCGACGGCCGGATCGCCATCGGCTCGCTTGGGGCGGTCGGCTACGCGAGCGGCGCCTTGCCCGATTTCGAAGCCATGACGCCAATGTCATGACGCCCGACCCACCGTGCAGCAGGTCGCTATGTGGATTTTATGTCGCGGTCGGTGACGGCAAGGCTATCTCACAGGACACGGGCGGCCGGTCACCTCCAAGCGGGCGGCGAAGTCGGCTGAAGGCGGTCAAGCGGGCGGCATCCTGACTATCGCCCGGTGAGGTCCAGGATACGCATCGCAAGCTTGAGATGCGGCAAATCCAGCATGCGGCCGTCAAGCTGGACGACGCCCGCGTCGGGCCGGGCGGCGAAGGCGGCAGCGACTTTCTCGGCCCAGGCGATCTCGGAAGGATCCGGCGTGAAGGCGTGATTGATCACTTCGACCTGGCTCGGATGGATGGCCATCTGGCCTGAAAAACCATCGCGCCGGGCGCGGCCGACATAGGCCCTGAGACCGTTGAGATCGCGGAAATCGGGATAGACGGTGTCGATCGCCGGAACGGCGGCAGCATGGGCGCCAAACAGCACCAGCGAACGGGCAAGCTCGTAAGGCGGCGTATAACGGCCGTCCGTCCGTCGCGCGGTCGCAGCCCCCATGGCGGCCGGCAGATCCTCAGCCCCCCAGGTCAGGCCGCAAAGGCTGGTCGAGACATCCCGGTAGCTGCCGATCTCGAAGATCGCGGATGGCGTTTCGGTTGCGATCGGCAAGATGGGAATTGCAGATGCAAGAGAGCCTGCGAGCTTCAGCACCGAAGCGGCACCCTCGGCCTTTGGCAGCACGATCGCGAAAGGATGAAGGCCGCTCAAAGCGTCAAGGTCGTCTTCGAATTCTGGGGAGGCGAGGGGATTGATGCGGATCAGGAGAGGGGTCTCTCCGGCATGATCCAACACGAACTCGTGCACGCTCTCGCGCGCTTTCGGCTTGTTTAAGGGTGCAACCGAATCTTCCAGGTCGAGAATGACGGCATCGGCGCCCGAGGCGAGCGCCTTGTCGAAACGCTCCGGCCGGTCACCGGG
>NZ_VSZV01000188.1:0-10224 GCF_008919455.1 Rhizobium sp. PEPV16 | reverse complement strand
GTCATGTGTTGGAAGGTGACGATGCCGGCATCGGGGCGGGAGTTCGAGCGACGCAACTCCATCACCTCGGTTTCCACCCGCAGCGTATCGCCGATGAAGACCGGCTTTGGCATCGTCACCTTGTCATAGCCGAGATTGGCGACGAGCGTGCCGAGCGTGGTGTCGCCGACCGAAAGGCCGACGGTGAGCGCAAAGGTGAAGGTGCCGTTGACGACGATCCGGCCGAATTCGGTGCCGGCGGCATAATCGGCATCGAGATGCAGCGGCTGCGGATTGTGGGAGAGCGTCGTGAACAGCAGATTGTCGGTCTCGGTGACCGTGCGACGGATGTCGTGGGCGATGCGGTCACCGACCGTCCACTCGTCGAAATAACGGCCGGCCATCAATCCTGCTCCTTCACAATGCTGACGACCAGCTGGTTTTCCGAGACCCTGATCCCCGAGGAGACCTGCAGCTTTTCGACGATGCCGTCGAAGGGCGCGCGTAACGAATGCTCCATCTTCATCGCTTCGACCGTCAGCAGGCGGTCCCCCTTGGCGACACGATCGCCGTCGGCGACATCCACCGAAATGACGAGGCCGGGCATGGGCGAAAGGATCGCGCCATCGCCGGCACCCTGACTTGCCTCGACTTCGCTTGCGACCGGCAGGCTGATCAGCCAGGCATTGCCGGCGTCGAAAAGCACCGTGGTTTCACCGATCGTGGTGATATTTGCCTCAAGCTCCGGACGTGATTGCCCCCAATGGAGCTGATCACCGATCCGGATGCGCACCCTCTTGTCATCCGCGCCGGCGATGCGGAACCCGGCCAGCGCGGTCCAGGGATCACTATCGGTGTTCTTTAAAAGCGCCGTGGCCGCCCTATCGATTGCGGTTTCGTTCGGCTCCGTCGCCACAAGCCTGTCGTCATGGCGGTCGAGAAAGCCGGTATCGATCCGAGCTGCGCGAAAATCCGGATCGACGGCGACGCGGGCGAGAAGGCCGGCATTGGATCTGACCGGCCAGACCTCGATGCCGGCGCAGGCGGCTGCGAGCTTCGAAAGTGCGGCCTCGCGGTTCGGCCCGTGGGCGACGATCTTGGCGATCATCGGGTCATAGAAGGCGGTGATGTCATCCCCTTGCTCGACGCCGCTATCGACGCGGATTGTGTCAGGCAGGCGCAGATGTTCGAGCCGGCCCGTCGAGGGCAGATAGCCGGCGGCAGGATTTTCGGCATAGAGCCGGGCTTCGAGCGCCCAGCCGTTCATGGCGATCTCATCCTGCATTTTCGGCATGGGCTCGCCGCTAGCGACCTTCAGCTGCCAGAGTACCAGATCCTCGCCAGTAATCGCCTCCGTGACGGGGTGCTCCACCTGCAGCCGCGTATTCATCTCCATGAACCAGATGCGATCCCCGCGCAGGCCCTCCGAGGCATCGGCAATGAATTCGATGGTGCCCGCGCCGACATAGTTCACTGCCTTTGCAGCCTTCACTGCAGCGTCGCAGATCGCCGCGCGCGTCGCGGCATCGAGGCCCGGGGCAGGGGCTTCCTCGATCACCTTCTGGTGTCGGCGTTGCAGCGAGCAGTCGCGTTCGAAGAGATGCACGCAATTGCCGAACCTGTCGGCGAAGACCTGCACTTCGATATGGCGCGGATTGCTGATGTAACGTTCGATCAGCACCCGGTCATCGCCGAAGGAGGAGGCCGCTTCGCGGCGGCAGGATGTGAGAAGCTCGGCAAAATCCTCACGCCGGTCGACGCGGCGCATTCCCTTGCCGCCGCCGCCGGCGACCGCCTTGATGAGCACGGGATAACCGATGTTTTCCGCCTCGGCCGCCAGCCTCTCTTCGCTCTGGTCCGCGCCCATATAGCCGGGGGTCACGGGCACGCCTGATGCCTGCATCAATTCCTTCGCCGCGTCCTTGAGGCCCATGGCGCGGATGGCAGCCGGGGGTGCGCCGACCCAGATGACGCCGGCCTTTTCCACCGCTTCGGCAAATTCGGCATTTTCCGAAAGGAAACCGTAGCCGGGATGGATCGCAGCAGCGCCGGTTTTCCGGGCGGCATCGAGGATGCGGGTCTGAGAGAGATAGCTCTCGCGGGCCGGCGAGGGACCGATGGCGATCGCCTCGTCTGCCTCCCTGACGAAGGGCAGGCCGGCATCAGCCTCGGAATAGACGGCGATGCTGCGGATGCCGAGCATCTTGGCCGTGCGGATGATGCGGCGGGCGATTTCGCCCCTGTTGGCAATGAGAAGACTTTCCATCATCGGCGCCTCACATCCTGAACAGGCCGAAGCGCGGCCCTTTCGGGATCGGCGCATTCAGGCAGGCGGAAAAGGCAAGGCCCAGCACATCCCGGGTCTGGCGCGGATCGATGATGCCGTCGTCCCAGAGGCGGGCCGTGGCATAATAGGGATTGCCCTCGGCCTCATAGCCGGCGCGGATCGGCGCCTTGAAGGCTTCCTCCTCTTCAATAGCCCAATTCTCACCGCGCGCCTCCATGGAGTCCCGGCGGATGGTGGCGAGCACCGAGGCCGCCTGTTCGCCGCCCATCACGCTGATGCGGCTGTTCGGCCAGGTGAAGAGGAAGCGCGGGCGATAGGCGCGGCCGCACATGCCGTAATTGCCGGCGCCGAAGCTGCCGCCGATGATGACCGTGACCTTCGGCACGCTCGCGGTCGCAACCGCCGTCACCAGCTTTGCCCCATCCTTGGCGATGCCGCCGGCCTCATAGCGGCCGCCAACCATGAAGCCGGAAATATTCTGCAGAAACAGCAAAGGTACGCGGCGCTGGCAGGCGAGCTCGATGAAATGCGCCCCCTTCAGCGCGCTTTCGGAAAACAGTACGCCGTTATTGGCGATGACGGCGACGGGCATGCCCCAGATGCGGGCGAAGCCGCAGACCAACGTGGCGCCGTAGAGCGGCTTGAACTCATGCAGTTCCGAGCCATCGACGATCCGGCCGATGACCTCGCGCACATCATAGGGCGAGCGCACATCCTCCGGGATGAGGCCGCAGAGATCCTCGGCATCGAGTTTCGGCGGCCGTGGCGGCTGCAGGTCGATATCGACTGATTTCACACTGTTGAGGGTGGCTGCGATATCGCGAACGAGCAGCAGCGCATGTTCGTCGTTCTCGGCCACATGATCGACGACGCCGGAGCGGCGGCCGTGGGTTTCGGAGCCGCCGAGCTCTTCGGCCGAAATGATCTCGCCGGTCGCTGCCTTCACCAGCGGCGGGCCAGCAAGGAAGATCGTGCCCTGATTGCGCACGATGACCGTTTCGTCGGACATGGCGGGCACATAGGCGCCACCGGCGGTGCAGCTTCCCATCACGCAGGCGATCTGTGGGATTCCCTCGGCCGACATTTGCGCCTGGTTGTAGAAGATCGCGCCGAAATGGTCGCGGTCGGGAAAGACTTCGGCCTGATGCGGAAGGTTGGCACCGCCGCTATCGACCAGATAGAGACAGGGCAGCCGGTTCTGCAGGGCGATCTCCTGCGCCCGCAGATGTTTCTTCACCGTCATCGGGAAATAGGCGCCGCCCTTCACCGTCGCGTCATTGGCGACGATCATCACCTCGCGGCCGGCAACGCGGCCGATGCCTGATATGATGCCGGCGCCGGGCGCCTCGTCATCATACATGCCGTTGGCCGCCAGTGTGCCGATCTCCAGGAACGGGCTGCCGGCATCGATGAGCAGCTGGATGCGATCGCGCGGCAAGAGCTTGCCCTTGCCGGTATGGCGCTCGCGCGCAGTTTGTGATCCGCCTTCGCGCGCTTTCGCCGAACGATTGTGGAGTTCGTCGATCAGGGCTTTGTTCTTGCTGACATTGGCCTTGAAGCTCTCGCTGTCGCGGTCGATCGCAGTCGAAATCACTGTCATGACGCAATGAGCTCCCGGCCGATCAGGTAGCGGCGGATCTCATTGGTACCAGCGCCGATATCGTAGAGCTTGGCGTCGCGCAAAAAGCGTTCGACCGGCCATTCCTTGGTATAGCCGGCGCCGCCGAGCGCCTGGATCGCTTCCAGCGAGACCTTCACGGCATTTTCGCTGGCAAAGAGGATCGCAGCAGCTGCATCCGTCCGCGTCGTGCAGCCGGCATCGCAGGCGCGGGCGACGGAATAGACATAGGCACGCGCCGAATTCAGCGCCACATACATGTCGGCGATCTTGCCCTGCATCAGCTGGAAATCACCGATCGCTTTGCCGAACTGCTTGCGATCGCGCACATAGGGCAGCACGACATCGAGGCAGGCCTGCATGATGCCAAGCGGCCCGCCGGCAAGCACGGCGCGCTCGTAATCGAGGCCGGACATCAGGATCTTCACGCCTTCTCCCTCCCGGCCCATCAGCGCCTCGGCCGGCACCGCGCAATCCTCGAAGACCAGTTCGGCCGTATCGCTGCCGCGCATGCCGAGTTTAGAAAGCTTCCTGGAGACGCTGAAGCCGGGCAGACCTTTTTCGATGATCAAGGCGGAAATGCCTTTCGGGCCGGCTGCGGGATCGGTTTTGGCATAAACGACCAGCACGTCGGCATGCGGTGCATTGGTGATCCAGAACTTGGTGCCGTTCAGAATATAGCGATCGCCTTTTTTCTCGGCGCGCAACCGCATGGAGACGACATCGGAACCGGCGCCGACCTCCGACATGGCGAGCGAGCCGACATGTTCGCCGGAGATCAGCTTCGGCAGATAGCGGCGCTTTTGTTCCGGCGAGGCCCAGCGGCGGATCTGGTTGACGCAGAGATTGGAATGGGCGCCGTAACTGAGCCCCACGGAGGCCGAGGCGCGCGAAACTTCCTCCATGGCGACGACATGATCGAGATAACCAAGACCGGCGCCACCGAATTCTTCCTCGACGGTGATCCCATGCAGGCCGAGCGCACCCATCTCGGGCCAGAGCTGGCGTGGAAACGTGTTGCTTTCGTCGATCTCCACAGCCAGTGGAGCAATATGATCGGCGGCAAACCGCGCCGTCGTTTCACGGATCGCGTCCGCGGTTTCGCCGAGCGAAAAATCAAACATGGCACTCCTCCCGCTGAAATATGTAGCGCGGGTTGCGGCGGGGTCAAAGTGCCCTTGATTGTGACGGCCATCCAAATTGCAAGAGAGCTTCCTCCCGGCGAAAGGTTTCGGGACTCTTATCCATCCATTTCCGGAAGGCCCGGAAGAATGCGCTCGGCTCGGAATAGCCGAGCTGCACGGCAATCTCGCCGATGGTCTTCGGCGTGTTCAGCAGCAGTTCGACGGCGAGGTCGCGACGGATGTCATCCTTGATGGCGGCATAACTTTGTCCCTCGTCATGCAGACGGTGGCGGAGCGTGGAGGGCGGCATGCGCATATCGGCGGCAAGCTCGGCAAAACTCCGCCACATGGCAGGCGTTGCCTGGTTCAAGCGCCGGCGGACGGCGGCGGCGATGCCGGCATCATAGCGGTAGCGCACCAGAATATTGGCGGGCGCGCCGCGCAGGAACTGTTTTAGCGCCTGTTCGCTGCGCGTCACCGGCAGATCCAGCAAGGCGCTGTCGAAGCCGAGCCGGCTGATGGCTTGCGAGAAGCGCACAGGGGCGCCGAAGAAGAGCCGATAGTCGGCGCCTTGTTTGGGTTCCGCACAGCGGAAATCGACGAGGCGGATCGGAATGCGCCGGCCGACCAGCCAGCAGATGATGCCGTGCAGGATGATCCAGTAGGTGCGGTAGGCGAAGGCCGAACGCGGGCCGCCGGCATCGCTGAGTTCGATCTCGGCCAGACCGTCGCGGATGACGAGCCGTCCCCGGGGATCGTCGAGCACGACATCGAGGAAGCGCAGCGCCCGGCGGAGCGCCTGACCCAGCGTCGGCGCATGCAGCACAGAGTGGCAGAGCAGCGTGAAACTGCCGCTGCGCATCGGCCGTGCGCCCATGCCGAAGAATTCATCGTCGAGCTCGGCAGCGATCGCCAGCCAGAGCGCGCCATAGGTCTCTGCCGAAACCGGCTGATCGACCGGGGATGCCAGGCCGACGCGGGCGAGGATCGACGCCGTCGGCTTGCCGAGCCGCCGCAGGCTGTCGAGTGCCTCCTCCACGAAGCCCGGCGCGATCATGCGTCGCTCGATCTCGGCCATTCTATCCTCGCTATGGCAAAACTGGCCGAAATAATGGAGCAGTTCTGTCATCGCTTGCAATAGGTGGAGCGAATAGAATCGTATCCGTCGGTTGCGCTTGGAGGGGGCGCGGTCGGCAGGGAGGAAGAGATTCATGCTGATCCGTGGAGCAAGTTTCATCGTGACCGGCGGCGGCTCCGGCTTGGGTGCGGCAACAGTGCGCGCGCTTGTAGAGGCCGGCGGGCGCGTGACGATCGCCGATCTCAATAGGCAAGCGGGCGAAGAGATTGCCCGGGAATTCGGAAGCGATGCCTGTTTCGTCAAGGCCGATGTGACCGATGGCGAGGAGGGGGCGGCGGTGGTTCGCGCTGCCGTCGAAGCCTTTGGCAGCCTGCGCGGTTTGGTGAATTGCGCGGGCGTGGCGCCGGCCGAAAAGGTGATCGGCCGCGACGGACCGCACCGGCTGGAGAGTTTTGCGCGCACGGTCGGCATCAATCTCATCGGCACGTTCAACATGGTCCGGCTGGCCGCCGCAGCAATCCAGAAGACCGAGCCGGATGCCGAAGGCGAACGCGGCGTCATCGTCAATACGGCCTCGGTTGCCGCCTTCGACGGCCAGATCGGCCAAGCAGCCTATGCCGCCTCCAAGGGCGGGGTGGCGGCGATGACCTTGCCGATCGCCCGCGAGCTTGCCCGTCATGGCATTCGCGTCGTGTCGATCGCGCCCGGCATTTTCGAGACGCCGATGATGGCTGATATGCCGGCCGAGGTTCAGACAGCACTCGGCAAGAGCGTGCCTTTTCCGCCGCGGCTCGGCCGTCCGGCGGAATTTGCCGGGCTGGTGCGTCATATCTTTGAAAACAACATGCTGAACGGCGAGGTCATCCGCCTCGACGGCGCATTGCGGATGGGCGCGCGCTGAGCGCGTTGCCCGAAGGAGGAAAGATGGTTTTGCAAGACCCCATCGTTATCGTCGGTGCAGCGCGCACCCCGATCGGCAGCTTTCAAGGAGAGCTGAAGGAGGCGACTGCGCCGGAACTCGGAGCAACCGCGATCCGCGCGGCACTGCAGCGGAGCCGCGTCGAGGCCGAGGCGATCGAGGAGGTCGTCTTCGGCTGTGTACTGCCGGCGGGGCAGGGACAGGCGCCGGCGCGCCAGGCGGCGATCCATGCCGGCCTGCCTTTCGCGACCGCGGCCAGCACCGTCAACAAGATGTGCGGCTCGGGCATGAAGGCGGTGATGATGGCCCATGACCTGATCGCCGCTGGCAGCGCCTCCGTGGCGGTCGCGGGCGGCATGGAAAGCATGACCAATGCGCCCTATCTCCTTGACAAGGCCCGTGGCGGCTACAGGCTCGGCCATGGGCGTGTCGTGGATCACATGTTCCTCGACGGGCTGGAGGATGCTTATGACAAGGGGCGCTTGATGGGCAGCTTCGCGGAGGATTGCGCCGAGGCCTATCAGTTCACGCGCGAGGCGCAGGACAACTACGCGATCGCCTCGCTGACGCGGGCGCAGAAGGCGATTGCCGAAGGCTGTTTCGACAGCGAGATCGCGCCGGTTACGATGAAATCGGGCAAAGCCGAGCAGGTGGCGAGCCGAGATGAACAACCCGGCAAGGCGAAGCTTGACAAGATCCCGACGCTGAAGCCCGCCTTCCGCGACGGCGGAACGGTGACCGCCGCCAATTCCAGCTCGATCTCCGATGGTGCGGCAGCCCTTGTGCTGATGCGCCGTTCCGAGGCGGAGCGCCGCGGCCTCAGGCCGCTGGCGACGATCCTCGGCCATGCCACGCATTCGCAGGCGCCCAATCTTTTTGCCACCGCGCCGATCGGCGCGCTGCAGAAGCTGTCCGATCGCACCGGTCTGTCGCTGTCGGAGGTCGATCTGTTTGAAATCAACGAGGCTTTCGCCGTCGTCGCAATGGCGGCGATGCGTGATCTCAACTTGCCGCATGAAAAGGTCAACGTGCATGGGGGCGCCTGCGCGCTCGGCCATCCGATCGGCGCCTCGGGCGCGCGGATTCTGGTGACGCTGCTTGCCGCCCTGGACCGATACGACCTGAAGCGCGGCATGGCCGCGCTCTGCATCGGCGGCGGCGAGGCCACGGCTGTCGCCATCGAGCGGCAAGAGCGGGGAGGGCGGAACAGATGATCCTTTCCGACCTTCAGCAGCAAATCTCAGATCTCGCCCGCGACTTTGCCCGCGACCGGCTGGCGCCGGGGGCGGCCAAACGCGACCGGGAGCATCTCTTCCCGCGCGAGGAACTGAAGGAGATGGGTGAGCTCGGGCTGCTCAGCATGCTGGTGCCGGAGGCCTATGGCGGGTCGGATACCGGTGTGATTGCTTATGCGGCGGCGCTGGAGGAGATTGCCGCGGGCGACGGACCGTGTTCGACGATCATGAGCGTGCATAGCTCCGTCGGCTGTGTGCCGATCCTGAAATTCGGTACCGAGGAGCAGCGGCAGCGCTTCCTGCCGAAACTGGCCAGCGGCGAATGGATTGGCGGCTTTGCGCTGACCGAGCCGCAGGCCGGTTCCGATGCCTCGAACCTGAAGACCCGGGCGCGGCGCAACAGTGACCACTACGTGCTTGACGGCTCCAAGCAATTCATCACCTCGGGAAAGAACGGCGATATTATCATCGTCTTTGCCGTCACCGATCCCGATGTCGGCAAGAAGGGCATCACCGCCTTTATCGTGCCGACGGATACGCCGGGCTACGAGGTGATCCGTGTTGAGGAAAAGCTTGGGCTGCATTCCTCCGATACCTGCCAGATCGCCTTCAACAGCATGCGCATTCCGGCAGAACTCAGGCTCGGTGCGGAAGGCGAGGGCTATCGCATCGCGCTCGCCAATCTCGAGGGCGGACGGATCGGCATCGCGGCACAGGCCGTCGGCATGGCGCGGGCGGCCTTCGAGGCGGCGCGTGACTATGCCCGCGAGCGCATCGCCTTCGGCAAGCCGATCGTCGAGCATCAGGCCGTTGCCTTCCGCCTTGCCGATATGGCGGTGCGGATCGAGGCGGCGCGGCAGCTCGTCTTTCACGCCGCCTCCCTCAGGGAAGCCGGACTGCCCTGCCTGTCGGAAGCCTCGATGGCGAAGCTCTTTGCCTCCGAGATGGCCGAGCGCGTCTGTTCCGACGCGATCCAGATCCATGGAGGTTATGGCTACATGGCCGATTTTCCGGTCGAGCGCATCTACCGCGATGTGCGCATCTGCCAGATCTATGAAGGAACGAGCGACGTGCAGCGCATGGTGATCGCCCGCAATCTATAAGAACCACAGCCGGCCCTGCTTCCGGAGGAGGGGAGCAGGCCGGCAAAGGGAGGAAAGAAAAAGCATGGTGGATTCCGCTCGTTTGAGCCTGCATGTCCCCGAACCCGCCGTTCGCCCCGGCGGTCAGCCCGATTTTTCCAACGTCAAGATTGCCAAGGCCGGTTCGGTACCGCGGCCGGAGGTGGATGTCGCATCCGAAGATATCCGTGATCTTGCCTATTCCATCATCCGCGTTTTGAACCGCGAGGGTGAGGCGGTCGGTCCCTGGGCTGGATCGCTTTCCGATGAGGCGTTGCTGACCGGGCTTCGCGACATGATGAAACTGCGCGCCTTCGACGCCCGCATGCTGATGGCGCAGCGGCAGGGCAAGACCTCCTTCTACATGCAGCATCTCGGCGAAGAAGCCGTCAGCTGTGCCTTCCGCAAGGCGCTCGAGAAGGGAGACATGAATTTCCCGACCTATCGCCAGGCAGGCCTGCTGATTGCCGACGACTATCCGATGGTCGAGATGATGAACCAGATCTACTCGAACGAGAGCGATCCCCTGCGCGGCCGGCAACTGCCGATCATGTATTCCTCCAAGGAGCACGGCTTCTTCACCATCTCGGGCAATCTCGCTACCCAATATGTGCAGGCTGTCGGCTGGGCGATGGCCTCGGCGATCAAGAACGACAGCCGCATTGCCGCGGCCTGGATCGGCGACGGATCGACAGCGGAATCGGATTTCCACTCGGCGCTCGTTTTCGCCTCGACCTATAAGGCGCCGGTCATCCTCAACATCGTCAACAATCAGTGGGCGATCTCCACTTTTCAGGGCATCGCCCGCGGCGGCTCCGGCACCTTCGCGGCGCGCGGCCTCGGCTTCGGCGTTCCGGCGCTGC
>NZ_VSZV01000314.1:0-41667 GCF_008919455.1 Rhizobium sp. PEPV16 | reverse complement strand
AGGCCGGAAACTGGGAGAGTGCCGCATGGCGCATCTCCTTGAGCTTGACGTTGTAATAGGGAGTGAGGCCATCAAAGCCTGTGACGTCATGCCCCTCTTGCAGCAGGCGCCTCGCCAGATGAAAACCGATAAAGCCGGCAGTCCCTGTAATGAAGTAGCGCATTCCCACCTTTTCTCGGCTCCCTGCCGACGGCAAAGAGCCGATTCCGTATCAAGTGACCCCACTTACAAGATAAAAAGAGGCCGAGTCGATAGGCCTTTCAACGAGAAGGCCACAGCCCCGTCTCTACCGTCGGCGGCCTGTCCGCTGCTGCCTTGCCGGATGAGGGCCAGACCATCGATATCGTCTGTCGGTCAGCCGCAACTCCCGGCCGTTATGCTGCATTGCAACATGGTGGCTTGCATGTTATGGCCGGCCGGTCGTCTGCAAGCAGGTCAGGATCGATGAGAGATATAATTTATTGGATTCTCTGCGCGTTTCTGACTGTTGCCATCGCGATCGTGTTGTTACGCTATGTCACGAACTTCTGGCTTCTGTCCTTCGTCTACAGCTTTCAACTTCACCTCGGCGTCGTGTTCGTCGCTGCCAGTCTCGTCGTTCTGGCTATCAACAGGCAGATTTACGGCTTTATCCTTCTGCTTGCCTCGATTCTTCTCATCGCTCACGGCGTCATCATGCTGCGCGAGTTCTCGCAGGGCGACAGAGGCACCGACAGGCCGCCGCTTTTTCGTCTGATGTCGTTCAACATCGCGATCGACAACTGGAAAAACTCGACTGAAATCACCGACATGGTGATCGCGTCGAATGCCGACGTCGTCAATCTGCTCGAAGCCAAGCCGCTGACGTTTCACCTGCAGCAATTGTTCAAGGCCTATCCCTACCATATCGGCTGCGATACCGGGAAGGATACATGCGATACGCTGGTGCTGTCCAAACACCCGTTCGTCAGCCGGCAGGTCGCGAGCATGGGCAGTCTTCGAAAAAACAGGCTGATCGTAGCAAGCGTCGACTTCGGCGGCGAAACTATCAATCTGGTTTCGGCGCACCTGACCAAACCATATTTCGACGATTTCCAGATGGCTGAATTGGAAGATCTCGGCAAAGCGCTTGGCTCGATCGACGGGCCTCTGGTGCTGTCAGGTGATTTCAACTCCTCGGCGATCGCCCCGAGCATCCAAGCTTTCCTGCGCGAGCAGAAGCTGAAAACGATCACGCCAGAACCGGCAACATGGCCGATCGGCGCCGGCGCGCTCGGGATCGCCATCGACCACATATTTGTGCGCGCGCCGCTTCATCTGACATCGCTGAAACGTCTCGACGACAATCTCGGCTCGAACCATTCGGGCTTGATCGCCGACTTCGTTCTCGACAAGGACGGCGAAACTTCAACGGCAAAATGACTTTACCTGTGGGCTACAGATCAGAATCTGGTTCGGCCGCCTTTTTTGTCGATCATTTGAAACCTCTTGCCGTCGGTCTTCACGTTGACGCAATCGGTCTTCTTGCTGGGGAACAGGACGCACACCTGGCCATTGGTTATCTTGTAGCCATTCTTATTGCCGTCGCGATATTCGTAGCCGTTCTTGCTTTCTTTCAGTTCGGACGTACCGGGCAGGTGCTGGCGAATTTCCGACTCGCTTGCGGTTCGCATGCTTGCCGTTTCGGCAAACGCCATTCCCGGCACCATAATTGCAAGAAATCCGGCGAGGACGGGCAAGGTACGCATCAGGGGGATATCTCCGGTCATGTCTGTCGGTACATCCATTCTACGAGAACCCCAAGAGGAAATTCAAGAGCCACGATGGTCGCGCCGGAAAGGCCCGACCATCGCTCCGGCTGCGATTTTACGTTCTTCCAAACTCATCGACGATACGAATGATGTCGTCCTCGCCGAGGTAGGAGCCCGTCTGAACTTCGATGAGCTCGAGAAGAATCTTTCCGGGGTTGGCGAGGCGGTGGACTTCGCCCAGCGGAATGTAGACGCTTTCGTTCTCGCGCAGCATACGCACGTTCTCGCCGACCGTCACCTCAGCCGTTCCCTTGACGACGATCCAGTGTTCGGAGCGATGGTGGTGTTTTTGCAGCGAAAGCTTCTTGCCCGGCGTGACGAAGATGCGCTTCACCTGGAAGCGATCGCCGTTGAAGATGGAGGTATAGCCGCCCCACGGGCGATAGGATGTCGGATGGGTTTCGGCGAATTTCGCAGTAGTGGAGGACGAGGCCAGCATTTTAACCAATTGTCCAACATTCTGGCTGTCTTTAAGCGGCCCGACATAGACGGCGTCCTCGCTGGCGATGACGGCGACATCCTCCATACCCTGGACGGCAAGATGCACGCCATGGGTCATAACGAGCGAGTTGCGGGTATTGACGACGGTGGTGTTTGCAGCGGCGACATTGCCGTTGTTGTCGCGTGCGCCTGATTTCCAGACGGCATCCCAGCTTCCCATGTCTGACCATTTGAACGGCGAGGGGACGACGGCGGCCTTGGAGGTCTTTTCCATGATCGCGTAGTCGATGGAGATATCGGGGCTCTTGGCGAAATGGTCGGCGTCGAGGCGGGTGAAATCAAGGTCGCGGCTTGCCTTCGAAACGGCTTTGCTGGCCGCCTTCAGCACATCGGGTGCATATTCCTGCAGTTCGGCGATGAGTTCCGTCACCGGGAACATGAAGATGCCCGAGTTCCAGCAGAAGCCGCCGTCGGCGAGCATCTGCTCGGCCTTCTCGAGTGCCGGCTTTTCGATAAAGCGCTTGACCTTGTGCGCACCGTTTTTGAGCGCGTCGCCGATCTCGATATAGCCGTAGCCTGTCGCCGGCTCCGTCGGGTTGATGCCGAAAGTGACGAGGCTGCCTTCGGCGGCGGCATCGCGGGCGATGCGGATGCAATCGAAATAGCTCTCATCGGCAAGGATCTCGTGATCCGAGGCGAGCATCTGGATGATGGTGCCCTTGCCGAACAGCTCGCCAGCGAGCGTTGCAGCGGCGGCCACTGCCGCGGCAGTGTTGCGGGCGACCGGTTCGAGCAGCACGGCAGCGAGAGGGACGGCGAGCGCGCGGGCCTGCTCGGCGACCAGGAAGCGGAATTCCTCATTGGTGACGACGATCGGGGCTTCATAGAGCTCCGGATTGGAAACGCGTTCGAGGGTTTCCTGAAACAGCGTCTTGTCGCCGACGAACTGGATGAATTGTTTCGGTGCGGTGGCACGGGAAAGCGGCCAGAGCCGCGTGCCTTTGCCGCCGGCCATGATCACGGGAACGATTTTCTGCGTCATAGGCGGGTTCCTTGAAAAAGCGTGTTCGTCGCATGTTTAGCGGGCTTCTGCCCAGTCTCGTATACGTGTTAGCCCGGCGGTCAGAAGATCCAGGGCTGCTGTCTCGCTCCTGGCTTCCACGTAACAGCGCATTTCCGGCGCATTGCCGGACGGGCGGAAATGGATGATCCTACCGTCTTTCAGTGTCACGCGAAGTCCGTCGATGTCAGACTTCGTCGCCACTTCGCCGATCGGCTGCAGGAAGGCCGAAAGATTTTCATCGGTGGCACGCAGATACTGCATCAGCGCCGCGCTTGTCTCGACCGGAAAATTCTCCAGGCGGTCGGCGGCGGCAAATGGCAGATGATAGGAGGCGGCAACGGCCGAAAGCGGCTGCTTGCGGGTGGCGGCGAGCGATAGGATCGCGAGCATCGGGATAAAACAATCGCGTGTCGGCAAGGCACGCACGTTCCGGCCGTTGATATCAAAGGCGGTTGCAGTCAGCAGCCCGCCATTGGCTTCAAAGCCCATGACATGATCCTTGCCAGCCGCCACGGCCTCTACCATGCCTGAAATGACGAAGGGTGAGCCGACGCGGGTGCGCCGGACGGCGAAAGAGCCCGCGGCCTCGATGCCCGAATTGGAGGTAACCGGTGTCACCACCGTGCCGGCACCGAGGAAATTGGCTGCCACAAGGCCGAGAAGGTCACCGCGCAACGGCGTGCCGGTTTCGTCTGCGACCAGCGGGCGGTCGCCGTCGCCATCGGTAGAGACGATCGCATCGAACTTGTGCTCGGACACCCAGCGCTTCATCAGCGTGATCGTCTCGTCGGAAACGGCTTCGGTGTCGACGGGAATGAAACTCTCGGAACGTCCGAGAGCGGTGATCTCGGCGCCGTAATGGGCGAGAACATCAACCAACAGGTCGCGGGCGACGCTGCTGTGCTGGTAGACACCGATCTTCATGCCGGACAGCGCGCCTTGCGGAAGCAGGGCTGTATTGCGTTCGAAAAAGAGCTGACGGCAGATCGCTTCATGCTCCTCCGTCTCGGCTGGCGCCTGCGTCACCGCTTCACCGGTTCGCTCGATCTCGACCGCCAATGCGGTGACAGCAGCCTCGTCCGATTTGTCGATCTCACCATCCGGGCGATAGAATTTGATGCCGTTGCGGTCCGCCGGAATATGCGAGCCCGTAACCATCAGGCAGGCGGCGTTGCTCTCGAGGCCATAGAGGGCAAGGGCGGGTGTGGGGACGGTGCCGCAGTCGAATGTCCGGAAGCCGAGCGCGGCAAGCGCACCGGCACAATTCCCCGAGATTTCAGGGCTTGAATCGCGAAAATCGCGGCCGATCAGAATGACGTCGCCGGCCCGCGCCTTGCCGGTCTGCAGCAGATATTTGCCGAACGCGGTGGCGTAGAGGGCGGAGGCGCGTCCCTTGAGGTCGACTGAAAGTCCGCGAAGGCCGCTGGTGCCGAATTTCATGGGAAGACATGGCTCCGATTTCACGATCAAAGTTCTACTCAGGCCGCCTGCCGGCGTAAATACCAAAGCCATCATATAGTTAAATACGGACGACGGTGCCTCGGATAGTCTCTTGCAATCTTCTCTCACCGAATTCTGGAGGTGTAGACCCATTGCCGCGCCGGCAGGCATTGCAGCGTAGATCGATTTTGTTAGAACCGTGTGTCCGTTGTTTCGTCATATGCGAAGGATTTTCCTAGATGAGCGATACATCCGTCAGTCTCGAGGAGAGCTGGAAAGCCGCGCTGGAGGGGGAGTTTTCAAGCCCCTACATGCAACAGCTCAAATCCTTCCTCGTCGCGCAGAAGCAGGTCGGCAAGCGGATTTTCCCCAAGGGCAGCGAATATTTCCGCGCCCTCGATCTGACGCCGATCTCCAACGTCAAGGCCGTCATCCTCGGCCAGGACCCGTATCATGGACTCGGGCAAGCCCATGGACTGTGTTTCAGTGTCCGTCCGGGCGTGCGCATACCGCCCTCCCTGGTCAATATCTACAAGGAGATGGAGACGGATCTTGGCATAGCGCCGGCACGTCACGGTTTTCTCGAACATTGGGCAAAGCAGGGCGTACTCCTGCTAAACAGCGTGCTGACCGTTGAGGAAGGGCAGGCGGCTGCTCATCAGGGCAAGGGGTGGGAACGCTTCACCGACGCCGTCATCCGCAAGGTCAACGATGAATGCGAATCCGTGGTCTTCATGCTGTGGGGTTCCTATGCCCAACGCAAGGCCGCCTTTGTCGATACGACGCGGCATCTCGTGCTCCGGGCGCCGCATCCCTCGCCGCTTTCGGCCCATAACGGGTTTTTTGGCTGCGGGCATTTTTCGAAGGCGAATGCCTTCCTGCAGTCGCGCGGACGTGCGCCGATCGACTGGCAATTGCCGGCCGATCCCCATGTGGCGTAGGTGTGAACGGACTTTGGCGTTCGTTCACTAAAAGAAGACAATGCGTTTTGGTCTATGGGTCTGTTCTACGGGAGTTTCAGCGCGCATCTTAGCCTCATCGAAAGCCCGCAACGGCGGGCATGAAAGGGGTTTGACATGCTCGATCAGATCAAGGGTCTGCACCACGTCACGTCGATGGCGCAGGATGCCCGCACCAACAACCAGTTTTTCACCAGTGCGCTCGGCCTGCGACGCGTCAAGAAGACGGTGAATTTCGACGCGCCCGATGTCTATCACCTTTATTATGGTGACGAGACCGGTGCGCCCGGCACAGTCATGACCTATTTTCCGTTCCCAAAGATGGCGCAGGGCCGTCCCGGTACCGGCGAAGTTGGCACGACGGTGTTTTCCGTTCCGCAGGGCTCGCTCGGCTTCTGGAGCGATCGCTTTGCCGCGCTTGGTGTCGGCGGCCTGAAGGCCGAGGAAAGTTTCGGCGAAAAACGGCTGAACTTCTCCGGCCCGGATGGCGATGGCTTCGCGCTCGTCGAGGTAAAGGACGCCCGCCAGGCCTGGACACATGGCGGCATCAGCGAAGACCATGCCATTTACGGCTTCCACTCCGTCGCCATGCGGCTGAGGGACGAAGGCGCCACGGCCGAACTCTTGAAGTTCATGGGTTACGAGGTCGCCGAGGAAAGGGACGGCGTCAAGCGGCTGATCAAGCCCTCCGGCAATGGCGCGCATCTCATCGATCTCGAGACCATGCCGAACATTGCCCGCGCCCTTCCGGGTGCCGGCTCCGTCCACCATGTCGCCTTCGCCGTCGAAAACCGCGAGAAGCAACTCGAAGTGCGCAAGGCGCTGATGGACACCGGTTATCAGGTCACGCCGGTGATCGACCGCGATTATTTCTGGGCGATCTATTTCCGCACGCCGGGCGGCGTGCTGTTCGAGGTCGCGACCAATGAGCCCGGCTTCGACCGCGACGAGGATACGGCCCATCTTGGCGAAGCCCTGAAACTGCCGCAACAGCACGCCCATCTTCGCGCGCTGCTCGAGCAGCATCTGCAGCCGCTCGAAGTGTGAGGAGAGGCGATATGACCGAAACCGGATATGTGCACCGGCTGTATGCCGGTGCACCTGATAAACCCGTCTTGCTGGTGCTGCACGGCACCGGCGGCGACGAGAACCAGTTCTTCGACTTCGGCCGGCGCCTGCTGCCTGAAGCGACGATTCTCTCGCCGCGCGGCGATGTTTCCGAACATGGCGCGGCGCGCTTCTTTCGCCGCACCGGGGAGGGGGTCTACGACATGCCCGATCTCTCACGCGCGACGGAGAAGATGGCCGCCTACGTTAAGGCATTCGCTGACGAGTACCAGGCTTCCCATATTCTCGGCCTGGGTTTTTCGAACGGCGCAAATATTCTTGCCAATGTCCTGATCGAGAAGGGTATCTTCGATGCCGCGGTTCTGATGCACCCGCTCATTCCGTTTCAACCCGAAGCCCAGTCGACACTGGCGGGAAGAAAGGTGCTGATGACGGCCGGGCAACGGGATCCTATCGCGCCCGTCTCCATGACCGAGGCGCTGTCCGAACATCTGAAAAACCGAGGGGCGGAGATCAGGGTGGTCTGGCATCCCGGCGGTCACGAGATTGCGCCGCTCGAGATCAATGCGGTCCGCGATTTTCTCGGCGGTTATTGACGGCGTGCACCATCGGTCGGCGGGAGACTGGTTTGCGGGACCGGCGAATGCCGGTCCCGCATCTTTGCTGAAACAAGGATCCTATCGTCGTGATCGATAGGACATTAGGGGCGAGGAGGATATTTGCCCCTGATTGCCTTCATGTAGAAATTTCCCGGTGATTCCGCCATCGTCAACCCGACGACGACGCCCTTGGGAACGCCTTCATATTCTCGCCTCTGACCGTTGGTCAGATAGACCCGTAGATGCCGGCTGTCTTCGTCGTAGGTGATCGCCTCGATAAGTTTCGAATCAACCGCAGTTTCCACTTTGCACCCCGCAATTTTGGATCTGAGATTCCTGATCAAGAAATGTCATTCACACTCGCAACGCGCCATCATTATGCTGCGCCGCGGGGGCGTCAAGCATCATCTTCTTTAACGTTCATTTTTTCCTGATGGCTATCGTTATGGTTGATTTTTACAGCTTTTTCGAAGGTGTGGCCTGTGGAAATCCGATAGCTGTGGCTCCTCCATTTGGGGAATATTAGCCGATAACGTCGCGAGAAACGCAATAATCGCCGGTTTAACGCCGGATTAACCATCATATCGCAAATTATAGCGCAATATTAACCGCGGCACCCTCCAAAGTATGAATGATTACATCCGCAAGGCGGGGCGTGACCTCGCCGCTGCAACGGCCAATATCGGCGTTGCCGAGTCGCGGGCGCTGCGCGCTGAGGTGAAGACCACGCAGGAGACTCTTGCGCTTTCAATCGGGAGCTACAAGGATGGACAATCCTCCTTGCTTGATGTGCTGGATGCGCAGCGTTCGGTCGCGACCAGTCAGGCGAAACTGGCGCAGGCGGTGCAGCAAATGGCGAAGGACTATGTCGCTCTGAATGCGGCAATTGGTTCGGGTTACAACTTCAATGGAGCCGCGATCAGGCCAAATTCTTATGAACACTGAGCCTCATGCCGTTGCAGCGATGGATAAGAGATGGATTGTTTCGGACAACCCGCCATTCGGTCGGGTCTCATAAATGGGTTCCATGTTTAACTATCTAGCGCCATGGCGACAACAGATAGCGATACTGGCTGGCAACCGTAAAGGACGCGCTCGGCTGACGTTTGCCGAAGGCGAATTCGCTGCGGTCTACGCGATGAGCGATGTTCACGGATGTTATAAAGAACTCGTCGAGGCACATCGCCGCATCGAGGAGGATGCCGCGCGCATTCCGGGGCCGAAGCTCATCGTCATGCTCGGCGATTATGTCGATCGCGGGCCGGATTCGAGCGCGGTGCTGGAATTCCTGAGCAGGACCCCGCCGCCGGGGTTTCAACGTTTCGTCCTGTGCGGCAATCATGACGCGGAGCTGGTGAATCTCTATCGCAAACCGGCGCGCATTCTTGAATGGCTTGGCTTTGCCGGAACGGAGACGCTGCACTCATACGGTATCGATATCGAGCATCTGCTGCAGTCGGCGGCTGGAAGCGAAACAATCGCCCGAGTCATTCGCAACATGATACCCGAGCGGCATATCCAATTTCTGGAATCGCTGCCGGTCATGCTGCGGATGGGAAGGATCCTCTTCGTTCATGCGGGCATCAGGCCGGGCATCGACCTCAAGAGGCAGAAAGACAGCGACCTCATGTGGATCCGTCAGCCCTTCCTGGATGAAGGGCCGCAGCTTCCTGTCCTCGTGATCCACGGCCATACCCCGGCGCGAATCCCGACATTCGGTCCGCAACGCATCGGTATCGACACTGCGGTTTCGGCGACGGGCCGGCTGACTGTGCTGACAATAAAGGGGACACGGGTCGGAATTCTTTAAATCGGTGAGTATGATGTCGTCCGAAACGCTTACACTTTTCGGCGTCATGCTCAAAACCAAACGCCGCGGATTATGCTCCGCGGCGTCAGGACGATCAGATGTTCAGGAGGCTATCTCAGGCGCCGGTCGTTTCCTGATAAAGGTTGGTGCCGATGCCGGTATAGGTAAAGCCGTGTTTGCGGACTTCGTCGCTGCGGTAGATATTGCGCAGATCGACCAGGATCGGAGCGCGCATCGATTGCTTGAGGCGACTGAAATCGAGCGCGCGGAACTGGTTCCATTCGGTGACGATGACAAGCGCATCCGCACCGGCGGCCGCTTCATAGGGGCCGCTCGCATATTCGATGTTGTCGATTACTTTGCGGGCGTTCTCCATGCCCTCGGGATCGTAGCCGACCACTTGCGCGCCGGCGTCCTGCAGGGTCTGGATGACTGCGATCGCCGGGCTGTCGCGCATATCGTCGGTGTTCGGCTTGAAGGTCAGGCCGAGGATCGCGATCTTCTTGCCGCGAATGTCTCCGCCGACGGCCGAAATGACTTTGCGTCCCATCGCCCGCTTGCGGTTGTCGTTGATCGAGATCGTCGTCTCGATGAGACGCATCGGCGCGTCGTAATCCTGCGCCGTCTTGGCAAGTGCAAGCGTATCCTTGGGGAAGCACGAACCGCCGTAACCTGGGCCGGCATGCAGGAACTTGGAGCCGATACGGCCGTCGAGACCGATTCCGCGCGAAACGTCCTGGACGTTTGCGTCGACCCGTTCGCAGAGATCGGCAATCTCGTTGATGAAGGTGATCTTCATCGCGAGGAAGGCATTGGCCGCATATTTGATCAGTTCGGAGGTGCGGCGGGTGGTGAAGACCAAGGGGGCCTGGTTGAGATAGAGCGGGCGGTAGACCTCGGTCATGGTTTCGCGCGCCCGGTCGTCGTTCAGGCCGACGACGATACGGTCGGGACGCTTGAAGTCTTCGATCGCCGCACCTTCACGCAGGAATTCCGGATTGGAAACGACAGCGACATCCGCCGCGGGATTGGTTTCGCGCATGATGCGCTCGACCTCGTCTCCCGTGCCGACCGGCACCGTCGACTTGGTGACGATAACGGTGAAGCCTTCCACATAGGTGGCAATCTCGCGTGCAGCGGCGTAGACATAGGAAAGGTCTGCGTGGCCGTCGCCGCGCCTGGACGGCGTGCCGACTGCGATGAACACAACATCGGCGCTGCGGACGCTTTCGCCGACATCAGTCGAAAACGACAGCCGGCCGGTGCTGGTATTTTCGGCGACCAATTGCTCGAGACCCGGCTCGTAGATCGGAATGCGGCCTTCGCGAAGGGCTTCGATCTTACTCAGATCCTTGTCGACGCAGATGACGTCGTGGCCGAAATCCGCAAAGCAAACGCCTGAAACGAGGCCGACATAGCCTGATCCAATCATCGTGATGCGCATATTTCCCTCAAATCATTAGAGTAGAACGTCATGCTGCGTCGCAGCATGACGTTCGTCATAGTTAATCTGGACGAAAAGACAATACCGAAGATCGCCTGAAACCCACATCGAAAATCGAACTCCGGGCACCGCAGCTTGCCGCGCGCTGCCCCGTCGATAGCCAAAACATAGGTTTGTGTGGGCGATATGACAAGTCGAGCGGCTCGTCAGAGCAGGCTCGACTTCAATCCGGAAACAGGATCAATCAGTCTGTGCCGCTGCCTCGGCTGTTATAGCCGGAACCAGACGTAGGGGTCTGTTCCCGATTGAATCTTGTCCCAGCGCAGATCGGTATCGCGCCAGTTCTTGATGCTGCTTTTCCTATTGTCGAGGACGAGATCGCCCTTGTCGGTTCTGACGACGAGGACCGCATGTCCTTCACCGGAGGGCGTATATGCCGTCGCGATCCGCAAAGCGCGCGACGACCAGCCCATCGCAATCAGCCGGCTGCGTTTGGTCAAAGCGAAATCTTCGCAGTCGCCACTGCGCACATTCACCTTCCAGACGTCGCCATTCAGTTCGTTGCGGGAGTCGTTCCGGCCGATCATCGTACGATTGACGGCGGTGTTGACGTCCTTCAGTTGCAGCATTTGCTTGTCCGTCATCGCAACGACCGCCAAACCATTGTTGTCGCGGCATTCGGTCGGGTTCTGGGCGCAGAACAGCACCTGGGCGAAAGGCGGAATGATCTTGCCTTTTTCAGAGATATAACTGACCGCCGAACTACCGGTCAGGCCGCGGGCAAAACCTGCGGGACCGGCGGCAAATGCCGAGCATGCATTGCCTGCTGTAAAGGCCAGTGCCAGAAGCGTAACGACTGTTTTCTTCATCTCTTAAATCCCCGTTCAGGGCAACCGATTGAGATCAGGCTTGCCTTTTTTCTCGGTCAATGGCATGGCGATCTGATGATCTGCCAAGTATTGGGCGCAGAATATCTGTCCCGTTTCTGCTGCTTGGAAGGAGCATAGCCGGGCCTTGTCTCGATTGGCTTAAACCTTTCGCGACAATTTTAAACGATGTGGAATTCTGTTACACTTTAGCACGCAAGCGCTTGATGTTCAACTTATGTTAGTACGAGTAAATTAATCTCTTCGGTTGCAATCACTTTGGTCGCCGCCTACTCTGGTAAACGAATTCACATGTTCTCCAACCTCATCAATAAGCGGGTCTTGCGAGAGGTTTTGCTTTTTGCCTTCATCGGCCTCGTTATATTGACTCTCATACCGTTCGGGAGCGTCACGCCCTTTCCCTTCGCCTTCGCCGCGATCGGGATGTTTGCCCTCGCCATCATTTCGGGACTCCTGTTCGGAGAGCCGAGACAAAGCAGATGGGTTTTCAGTATCGCTTTGTTTCTACTCGTCGTACTGGCGGGCTGGACGTTCATCCAAACCATCGAGCTGCCCTCCAATTGGTTGGCGAATCCCGCCTGGAATGCCGCGCGTGACCTGGCAGGTGCGCAGTCCGCGGCGATCTCGGTCGGACCGGCCGATACGCTCGCGTCGATCCTCTGGGTCGCCCTGCCTTTCGTCACATTTCTGACCGGGCTGCTCTTATGCGATACCGACCAGCGCGCGCGGAAAGTGCTGACAGGGCTCGGGCTTACGGCGGGCATCATCGCTGTTTTCGGCCTGCTGCAGTTTTTGCTGTTTCCCAACATCCTGATTGTCGTGGAGAAACGCGCCTACCTCGACAGCCTGACTGCGGTCTTCGTCAACCGCAATACCGCCGCGACCTTCCTCGGGCTTGGAACGCTGCTGATGCTGACCCTGGTCAGGGATATTACCCGAGCCTATTCGAACTATCCGCCCGGCGAGCCGGGCAGAAACGCGCTTCTCTTGAGATCGTGGATCTATATCCTACTCTTATGCGCATGCTTCACCGCACTGATGCTGAGCCGCTCGCGTGCCGGGATATTTGCCACCTTTGTTGCCGCTCTCATCTATTTTCCATGGCTTGTCATCAATTGGAACGGCTCGAGGCGTCATCTGAGACCGGCGCCAAGATGGCGTTCGTTGCTGAAGCTCCTCTCGGCGATTGGTTTCGTCGTGCTGCTGCTGACGGTGTTTGCGGGCCAGGCGATTTTGCGCGCTCAAGAGCGGCGACTCGAGGATGACGATCGGTTTTGCATTCTGCCGGGCATATGGCGTGCCATCTCGGATCATTGGTTGACGGGAACGGGGCTCGGAACCTTCCGGACCGTGTTTTCCGCCTACCGCGATCCGGCTTGCGGAATTTTCGGGGTCTTCGACCGTGCGCATAATTTCTATCTCGAAGGATTTCTGGGCCTCGGAATATTGTTCCCGATTGCGACAGTCCTTGCCCTTTCGGTGCTTGCCAGAGTGTTCCGGCACGGGCTCGTCCAACGACGGCGTCTCAGGCACTATGTTCTTCTTGGCTTGGCGGCGACCGTTTTGGTCGCCCTTCATGCGGCGGTCGATTTTTCGCTGCAGATACCGGGTTTTGCGGTGTTTTACTCCGCCTTCCTGAGTGCGGTTGTCGCGATATGCCTCGGACGTAGCAATGGAAACGCGGACATGGCATATGAGCGGCCGTTAACCACGTAAAGTTTAAATGGATGGATTTTAATAAGATTTTCGGAAAAGATCGATTGTGCAGGTGCGAACGGTTGACTCTGAAACCCAAGAAATTTTATAGCGGGTGCAGCCTTCGGATTGTTGCGACGCAAGAAAAGTCGGACCGAAGTCGTTTTTCGCTTCCTAAGGGGCTCGGCGTTGCCAGCCTGCCACAGTTAGGGGAATGTTAATCGGCTTTAAGTGTTATTGATCGGGGATTGTCTTGTATTTTGTCAGATCGCGGGGCAGTAGCTTCAGGGGCGTAAACGCAGGGTATTCTATGGGTTGTTCTCGTATCGGTAGTACACGCGTCGCCATTGTTGTAGCGCTTACGACTATATTGGCAAGCTGCACCTCGTTGCCAAGATCCGGTCCCGATCACAAAGACGTTGATCGAGATGCAGCGGTGAAAGTGACAACGAAGGAACGTCGGGTCGGTATCGACTACGCCCTGGTTGATCTCAGCAAGAACGTCCTGTCGTATTTTACCGCTCCCCAGCCGACCTCGTTCAAAGGTTTTGGTGGTGGTCGAGGCGGGGCGCCCGAAATTCCGCTCGGTTACGGCGATGTCGTTTCGGTTGCCATCTTCGAAGCTCAGTCCGGCGGTCTCTTCATTCCGTCCGATGCAGGTAGCCGACCCGGCAATTACATCTCGCTGCCAGAGCAGACCATCGATAGAAACGGAACGATCACAATTCCCTATGCGGGTCGGGTTCCGGCTGCCGGTCGCCTGAAGGAGACCGTAGAGCAGGACGTTGAGGATCGCCTGGCGAGCCGCGCGATTGAACCGCAGGTGGTTATTACGACAACGACAAGCCGCTCCAGTCAGGTTGCTGTGCTCGGTGATGTCAACAATCCCCAGCGCGTCGAGATCAGCCCGGCCGGTGAGCGTGTTCTCGATATCATTTCCGCCGCGGGCGGTTTGACGACCAACAATATCGAAACGAATGTGACGCTGCAGCGCCGCGGCAAGACGGCAACCGTCGCCTACACTACGCTGTTGAAGAACCCGGCCGAAAATATCTATGTTGCGCCGGATGATACGATCTCGATCGATCATGAGCGCCGCACCTATCTTGCGCTCGGTGCCGCAGGCGTCAGCGGTCGGTTCGATTTCGAAGAGTCCAACCTGACCCTTGGAGAGGCAATCGCCAAGGCGGGCGGCCTACGCGACGACCGCGCCGACCCGGCTCAGGTCCTGCTCTATCGTCTTGTCCCGAAGAAAACGGTTCAAGCGATGCATGTGGACACGACGAGATTTGCTGGTGAAATGGTTCCGGTGATCATTCGTGCGAATATGCGCGACCCGGCAACCCTGTTTGCTGTTCAGCAATTCAAGATGGAAGACAAGGATATTATCTATATTTCCAATTCGGACTCTGTCGAACTGGTCAAGTTCCTTGACATCGTGAACTCGGTATCATCCACTGTTTCCGGAGTGGCCGACGATGCGAACGATACCAGTAACGCGGTACAGGATCTTGGAAATTGATTGAAATAGGCGGGCTGTCATCGATCGCGAATGATCAATGACGGCGGCCTATATAGCGGATTTGATGAAGGGCGTGGTTATGGCAAGGTCTGGTGTTTATCGTAAGCTTGCATATAGCGGAATTGTCGTCGCGATGTTTGCCGGCATGAATTCAAGCGCTTTTGCGGCAGCTTGCTTGGGTCCGGCAAATCTGACTTCCGTCGATGTCAGCGGATTTACGGCTAGCCCGGCCGTTCTGCTCGACATGTCCGATCCGTTGGTTTTGTCATCGCGTGTTCGCGCGCTGGTTGGAAGCAGCAATGATGCGCTGTCGCCAGTGATCGAGCAGGCCAAGAAGGCCAGTGCCGCACAGATGGCGGCTATCGGCTCCGGTCTCGGACGGGCCGCAAACAGCTGCCAGGTGACGGATCCGCAATTCAAACTGGCGATCGAAAAGGCTGTTGCCGAGGCGGCGAGTGCCGATCCGAACCTGGCGCCGCTGCTTGCAGCCTTTGCAAAGGTCCTTGCCGAAGGCGGGACCGCGGCGCTCGGCCCGGGTGCAAGTGCCGCCGCCGCCGCATCCGGCATCGGCAATGACGGGCAAGTTGGACAAACCGGGCCTGGAGCGGACGATGGTACGCCGTTCGACGGCGCTGCGACAACAGCGGGTACGCTGAAGGTTTCGAATGCCGGCGCAGATGATTCATCGTCGACTTCAACGACGACGATCCTCAGCACCGGAGCGGGAGGGCAGTCGTCTACCGATACGACGGAGTCGACGAGTCAGAGTGTCCCGGTCATATAATAGCTGGAATTGCCCTTAGATCTTAGCGCTTGACGCATTTGTTGGAGATCGAAATTGCTATCGCCAGATAAACTTACACCGCGTATTGACCCCTCCCGCGATACCGGAAATGATGCTGATTTCATCGATTTCGACAAGCTCATCGCAATCGCCCGCCGACAGTGGCGGATGGTTGCGGCGTGCGGTTTCGCCTTTGCCATTCTCGGCATTGTGTATGTGTTGACTTCGGTGCCTGTCTACACCGCCGACACCAGCGTGCTGATCGACCGCAGCGATAGTCAGGTGATCAATCAGCTGGCGGCTTTCGGCCAGATGGACGATGACGAAGGTACTGTCCTCAGTCAGGTCGAGCTTTTGAAGTCCGACACCATCGCCTATGCTGTTGTCGATAAACTGAAACTCGTCGACAATCCGGTGTTCACGGCACCGAAAAGCTCGCTTTTTTCTGTTTCAACGTTGAAATCCTTCGTGAATTTTCGGTCATGGTTTGCCGATGTCGCAGCCGTTGCACCCGATCCGGAAAGGAAACGGCGAAGCGCTGCGGAGACCGTCGCGGGCAACATCGACGTCGAACGCGTCGGTCGCTCCTATGTTCTCGATGTCAGCTATACCGCGCAGTCGCCCGATCTGGCGCGTGATATCGCGGCTGCGATCGCCGACGTCTATCTCGTCGACAAGCTCAATTCGAAATACGAGGCGACACGCCGGGCCGGCCAGTGGCTGCAGGAGCGTATCGAAGAGCTCCGGCAGCAGGCGTTGGACACCGACCTTGCGGTTCAGAAATTCCGCGGCGAGCATGGGCTTGTCGAGGCTGGATCCGGTACGCTTATCAGCGAGCAGCAGCTTTCCGAGATCAATACCCAATTGATCAATGCGCAGGCCGAGACAGCGAAGGCCGAGGCAAGATATGCGCGCGTCAAGTCGATCATCGACGCCAAGCAGACCGATGCGATCGTCACGGACGTGCTCGATAGCTCCATTTCCAACGACCTGCGCAAGAAGTATCTGGAGGCTTCCAAGCTCGAGACCGAAATCGAGGCGCGGCTCGGCCCCGATCACGTCCAGGCGGTTCGGCTTCGTGCGGAAATGGAAGAATATAAAAGGCTCATGTTCGATGAGTTGAACCGCATCGCCGAGAGCTACCAAAGCGAGCTGCAGGTCGCGAAATCGCGGGAAAACTCTTTGCGCGACAGTGTGACACAGGCGACGGGCGTTGCCGCAACGGCTGGCGAAACGCAGGTGCAGCTTCGTGAACTCGAGCGCACGCGCGATACCTATAAGAATCTCTATCAGAGCTTCCTGACACGCTACCAGGAAGCAATTCAACAGCAGAGCTTTCCGATTACCGCTGCCCGCATCATCACGACGGCGGAGACGCCGACGAAGCCGAGCGCTCCTAAGAGAGCTCTCGTCGTTGCTTTCGCGATGTTCGTGGGATGTGCATTTGGATGTGGTATTGCTGCATTCCGCGAATTCAGGGATCGGTTCTTCCGCACCGGCGATGATGTCCGGGACGTGCTCGATGTCGAGTCTCTCGGTGTCATGCCGCTGATTGAAAACAACGTCGACGATCCGACGCTTGTTGACCCCAGCAATCCACGAAGCATCGCCAGGGGCGGGAAGACGACGACCTATGTCGAGGAGCATCCGCTCTCGGCATTTGCCGAGACGCTTCGAAGCGCCAAGATTGCCATCGACCTCAGTGCTGCCGATCAGCGCTGCAAGGTCATTGGCGTCGTTTCGAGCTTGCCCGGCGAGGGGAAGTCGACGACATCCATCAATTTTGCCAAGCTCCTGGCAATGCAAGGTGCGCGTTGCCTGCTTATCGATGGCGACATGCGCAATCCCGGTGCCACCCGGGCGATCGGCCGCCATGCTGAGGCCGGCTTGCTCGAGGCAATCGTCGACAGCCGTCCGCTCAAGGATCTGATCCTCCTCGATCCAAAAACTAAGCTCGCATTTTTGCCGACGGTGGCACGCTATCGTGTTCCGCATTCGTCGGAGCTGCTTGCGTCACGCGGCATGGATCAGCTTCTTGAAACGGCGCGTCAAAGCTTTGACTATATTATTATCGACCTGCCACCCTTAGCGCCGGTTGTGGATGCACGCGCTATCAATTCAAAGCTTGATGCGGTGGTTTTCGTTATCGAGTGGGGAAAGACATCGCGCAAGGTCGTGCAGTCGACTCTGCTATCCGAGCCGGAACTCTATGCAAAATGCGTCGGTACTATCTTGACCAAGGTCGACCCGTCGCAGATGAAACTCTACCGGACATTCGGTTCGAGCGAATATTATTATAAGCGTTATTCGCGATACTATACCGAAAGCTGATGTTTCGCAGTCAATCCGTTTCGATTACCAGGATCGCTTTCATTATTGTCACGGTGGTCTTGGTGGTGCTGGCCGGTCGGGAGCTCTACGCTTCGATAAGGACGGCCAGCATCTCGATCGTCGCCGAAAGGATCGAGCGTGGCGAGACCGTTGCCGATGATGTCGTGGCCAAATATGCGTCGCGCAGTGTCGACGTGGTTGACGGACATTATTGCCGATCCGACATCGTGGCTGCTGGCGTAACCCTCGTTCTGGCGCAACTCGATCGGCAGAATGTCAATGTCAATTACGCCGGCTGGGCCGCTGCGGCCTCAAGTGCGCGCCAATATCTGCGGCATGCAATTTCGTGCATGCCGACGAACAGCAATTTTTGGCTTCGTCTTGCGGCCGTGCAGTCGACAATTGCGGAAGAGCCGGCCTCGATCGCGGGAATGATGAAGCGTTCGGTTGCGCTTGCGCCGTACGACCAGGTGATGATCCTGACGCGATTTTATTTCTGGAACGATTTCACCGATGCAACACTTGTCGTGGCGAAGAGCGCGCTCGATAGCGATCTCATGACCATGCTGAAACGGGGCGATCGTTGCAGGGTCAATGCCACGATAAGAGAGATCAGCCCACAGCTCCGCCCGATCTTCGATCGCAGCTGGACAAACGTCGGAGAAGCCGCGACGGCGCGCTTCCGACAGCGCTGCAGCAAGTAATCATCGAGGCTGGTTCTTATAGAAAGTTCCAAACTTTTGGCTGACAGGCTGAGCGGCTACGGCTCTTTCTCTTGGCCGAATTCGACTTGCACAAAACAACGCCCGCAGTCTGCGCGGCGGGCGTTGCTTTTTGATTGGCTATTGATGATCAGACTTCTGCGTCCGCGCCAGTGATGTTGAGTGTCAGAACGCCGGCGTCGGTGTGGCCTTCGCCGTCGGAGATCTTGTAGAACTGGATGGTCTCTGTGACCTGGTCCCCCGGAGCGATATCTGCTGTCAGATCATAGGTGAATGATCCATCCGCTTTTACATGGAACGTACCATACGTACCGGCGACGTCGGTTGTTGCGCTCGGGTCGCCGTTTACGGTCGTGGTGCCGAATAGGCGGAGGAAGAGGTGGCCATTGTCGCCGGCAATGTCGTTGTCCAGGGCGTTGCCGCTGATGGCGTCGCCTTCGGTGAAGCTGTAGTTGTCGTCGACAGCGATCGGCTTTACCTGGCTTACGCCCTGAATATTCAGGGTGAATAGGCCGACATCGGTGTTACCGGCACCATCAGAGATCTTGTACGAGACCTTCTCCTGGAGCAATTCACCATTGGTGAAGCCGACTTTGGCAGCGTCGCTCAGAACATAGGTATAGCTGCCGTCCGGCTTGACGAAGAAGGTGCCGTAATCGCCCTGGATCTCGGTGACCTGGCTGTTGCCTTGCTTGGAGCCAACGCCCTGCTGATCGAAGAAACGAAGGAACAAGTTCCCATCGGATGTATCGTTCGCCAGCAGATTTCCGGAAATAGCGTCGGTTTCCAGGAATGTTGCACTATCATCTGTTGCATGAATAGCCATTACTGTCTCTCCTCGAATTGTTCTTTGCTAGGTCAATTTTGACCTTTAGCGAGCTGGTCGATTAAGGATATCTTAATACAGAGAGTCAAGGGTGCAATTAACAGCAAGTGAACATTTTCGGGTGTATTGTACAATAATGACACACCTGTAGCACGCATAAGGCGATGAAACGCATGGTAATTATTGCGTTAATAATAAGTGAAAATACCAAATGGTAGATTCTGACTTCTGTTTCTTCGGAGGAGAAGAAATGTTTATTCAAGAGCAATTTATAAGAATACGCGGAGGTGCTTATGCGCAGATGAGATGTTGATATAATCACTACGGGCTACAGCTTGAAATCTCAGGCTTGCTTCGGTTCCCGCACCGGCGTCTGCTTTCGACGAAGTAACTGATGTCATGATTTTGTAACATTTGTTTATCAAGTAATGTTTCTCTCGAAGCGCAATTGACGTAAAATAATATGCGATGCGTGGACAATAATCTTCTTTACACTAGAGATATTGGGTAACATCGTAATAACTGTGCGACGCAATTTTTGTTGCACTGCAAAATATTCGATAAACGAAGATGTTTTATGGGAATCCTAAGAATTATCGCGAGATAGAACGCATTTTAGTGTTCCATTTTAGCAGGCAGAGAGGGGTCGGCGGGTAAAAGATTTTCCAGTATCTTTGGGAGATCACGGCGTGACCGTCTACTATGTAAATTCGGCAACAGGATCCAATCAGAACAGTGGAGTGAGCGAGCAGTCGGCTTTCGCGACACTTTCCGCTGTCGAATCCTTGAGGCTAAAGCCGGGAGACAGCGTGCTGCTTGCCGCCGGAAGCGTGTTTAACGAGCAATTCGACCTGAAATACTCCGGCACTGTCAGCTCTCCGATTACAATTGGCAGTTACGGCGTTGGCGATGCGCCGGTTATTCACAGTAGCAATGACGGCATCCACGGCTCGAAGGCTTCAAACATCATCGTGGAGAACATCAAGATTGCTGATACCGGCGGTGCGGCGATATATGCGGGAAATGTCTCCAACTGGACCGTCCGCAACGTCGAGGTCGAAAATACCGGACTTGCCGGCAAGCCCGGTTCCGTCAATTTCCAGAGCAGCCAGAACATTACCATCGAGAACAGCAAGATTTCCGGGGTAAATGGAGACGGCATCTGGATGGATAAAGTCATTGGCGTTACCATCGCTAATAATCTGGTCATCAACAGCCAGGGCGCTGCGGCAGACGCCGTTCAGTTGAACGACAGCAGCAATATCCTGATCAAGGGTAACCACCTAGAGCAGACGGAGACCAACAGCGCAAAAGGCGTCCTGGTGCTTGTTCGGGCTGTAAATGCAGCAGTCGAGGACAACACCGTGATCGGCGGCGGTTTCGGGATAGGTGCCAACGCGGGCACGAATATCGCCATCCACGACAACGACATCTCGGGATACGGCGGCTATAGTTGGTCCTACGGTATCGGCCTTGGCGATCAGGGCAATGCGACAAATTACGATATCAGTGGAAACTATATTCATGACGGCGTCTGGGGCGTGTCGATCAGCGCTGCAGGTTACCCAAGTTATGCACGCACCGATATCGATATTTATGGTAATGTCTTTGACGACCTGTCGTCCTCGGCGCTTAAGGTCGACAGGCCTGCATCAGGATCTTTCCATGAAAATATCATCGACAGCGCGGTGTCGACGTTGACGATGCCCGTCGCAATTGCCCTCCAGAGCACCTTCTTGATCAACGACAATAAGACCCTGGAGCAAGCGCAGGCCGAAGTCGACGCTGCGACTGGCAACACCCCGTCTAATAGTGAGACGCCTACCACGCCGGTTGTGGAGCCGCCTGTCGAACCGTCAACACCGCCGCAGACAAGCACTCCGGCGCCCGCGGACGAAGTGCAGGTTCCGACCGCACCCACCGTCGCCGTTCCCAGGATTGTCGCAGCCCATGACAGCCTGAAAATCTCCACGGATACGGGCAGCGCCTATCATGGCAACCTCCTCGAAAACGATAGCGCAATCAATGGAACCGTGCTGCTTCGTCGCTTCGGTGACAGTGCCGTGGATAAGCATGGCCTGACGCTGACCGGGAAATACGGCGTTATCCATGTGGAGAGCGATGGTGATTACACCTATACGGTCGATGCGGTGAAAATCGCCGGTCTCAGCGGAAAGGTCAGCGAATCCTTCCAATATAAGATTTCTGACGGCGCTTCTCACATCGATACCGACTCGCTCGGCGTGTATATTAATGTGGACGCGTTCCATAGCAGCCAAGCGTCGCACCTGCTGGTTTGAATCACGCCAAATTAGAGAGCGACGGCCCGCTGTTCAACACCTGAAAGCTTGATGATGAAGGGGTGTCGGTGGTCGAACGGGCGGATAAAAAAATAGTCCCGCCGTTCATAGGAAAAATGAACTATAGATTGAATTTATAGTTAACTCCCCAGTAAACGTCGCTAATATGCGCGCGACGCGTTCATTCCTCTGCGCCGTTGTTGGGCAATTTGCGATTTTCACTTGCTTAGGTTGGTATATTTAGCGTAGCGTCAAGTCAGAATCCCTGAAACCGCTCGTTATAAATAAGGATTTTTGGTCACTTTTTGGTTGGATTCATGTAATAGGTCGTGGGCTTGCAAGCGGGTCCGGCGCCGGTGTCGGGGGTCCAAGGCAGTCGTGTCATTGATCGGGCGTGATGGACCCGAAGCTGGAGTGTGGGCCGGCATATTTGCTTTCGTGCGATGCGGTAAGAGAGGGATTACTTCGTGTTTCAGAGTTCAGCAGCTGATGTCAGCGAGCCATCCAAAGCATTAAAGAAATGCAAGGGGGGGCTTGTTTTCATTGGAATAGCAAGCGCGCTTATCAACATCCTATACCTTACAAGTTCATTTTTTATGCTTGAGGTGTATGATCGGGTTATTCCCAGCAAAAGCATACCTTCTCTGGTTGTCCTGGCAATACTTGCGTTGATGCTTTATACGTTTCAAGGAGCGTTCGAGGTTCTGCGAAGCAGGATGCTTGTGCGTGTTGCCGGAGCGCTTGACGAGATGGTGAACGGGCGCGTGTTCCGCGCGCTGATCAAGGCTCCGTTGAAGGTCAAAATCGGCGGCGACGGGCTTCAGCCGTTGCGCGACTTCGACCAGATCAGAACCTTCCTGTCCGGCCAGGGCCCGACAGCGATGTTCGATCTACCATGGTTGCCGTTCTATATCGTGATCTGCTTCCTCTTTCATCCGGCGATCGGATATATCGCGATTGGTGGAGCGCTGGTTCTCGCCATCCTGACGTTCATGACTAATCAGGGAACGCGTACGCTCTCAAAAAAGCAATCTGACTCCGCCAATATGCGAAATGCCTTCGCGCAGACCTCGATCCGCAACTCCGAGGTCATACACGCCATGGGCATGGCAGGCACGATGGCCGAAATCTGGGACCGCAAGAACAGTGAATACCGGACGATCACCCGGCAGGCATCGGATATCGGCAATGGATATGCGACCTTGTCGAAGATTTTCCGTATTGCTTTGCAATCGGGAACGCTCGCGACCGGCGCAATCCTGGTCATTCAGGGGCAGGCCTCTTCGGGAATTATCATCGCCGGCTCGATATTGACCTCTCGCGCCTTGGCGCCTGTCGAAGCGGCGATCGGGAATTGGCGTGGTTTCGTTTCTGCTCAGCAGAGCTGGGCGCGGCTTTCGAGCCTGCTGAAAACCATTCCTGAGATTCCAGCCCCTCTTGCGCTCGCGGCTCCTACCAAGCAAGTCACTGTCGAAGGACTGGCGAGCGGGCCGCCGGCAGGTCAGCGCCTGGTCATTTCCGATGTCAGCTTCGGCTTACGGGCAGGGAGCGCGCTTGGGGTCATTGGTTACAGTGCCTCGGGTAAGTCGTCGTTGGCACGGGCGATGATGGGTATCTGGCCGACCGTCAGAGGATCTATTCGTCTGGATGGCGCAGCACTCGACCAGTGGGACGGCGACGCACTTGGCCGGCATATCGGTTATCTCCCGCAGGATGTAGAGCTTTTCTCGGGAACCGTTGCGCAGAATATCTGCCGTTTTGCGAAGGAAATGTCGCCTGAGAGGGTGGTTGCCGCGGCGAGGGCGGCGCGTGTTCACGATCTCATCCTTCGTCTGCCGAATGGTTACGAAACCGAAATCGGCGAAGGCGGTGCTGCGCTTTCGGCTGGCCAGAGACAGCGTATTGCGCTTGCAAGAGCGCTTTACGGCGAGCCATTCCTCGTCGTGCTCGACGAGCCAAACTCCAATCTCGATGAAGAAGGCGAGCGGGCGCTGAGTGCCGCGATCATGAGCGTGCGGGCGCGGGGCGGCATTGTGGTCGTCATCGCACATCGATCCGGCGTTCTGGCGGTCTGCGACTTCGTGCTGATGATGCAGGACGGCCGCATGATCGCGTTCGGTCCCAAAGAAGAAGTTCTGGCGAGAGTCAGCCGGCCGGAAGCGGCGCGCACGCCGATTGCCGAGCGCGTGGCTCAGCTTAAAGTCGTGGTCGACGGCATGAATGCGGCCGAATAGGCCAGAGGGAAGATTGTGAGTAAAGATATCAGTGAATCGAAACGCTCCCTCAATCGGCATGTTGCCGTTGTCGGTGTGCTGTCGATAGCCCTCGTTTGCGGCATTGGCGGTTGGGCGGCGACGACAGAGCTTTCGAGCGCCGTCATCGGCGAGGGCGTGATCGTCGTCGACGGCGATGTCAAGAAGGTCCAGCACCTGACAGGTGGTATCGTGTCGGAATTGATGGTTTCCGAAAACGACCATGTGACGGCAGGGCAGGTGCTGATACGGCTCGATGGGACGACGACGAGAGCGAATCTCTCGATTGTCGAAAGCACGCTCGCTCAGCTTTATGCGCGCCGCGCCCGTCTGAAGGCGGAACGAATCGGCGCAGATTCGTTCGAGGTCGAGGAAAACATCAGGGATCTGACATCCAGCACCTCCGCAGAGAAGCTTCTCGATGGCGAGCAGAAGTTGTTTGACAGTCGCAGGACGGCGCTTATCGGAATGAAGAGCCAGTTGGCATCGCGCAAGGACCAACTGGGCGAGCAGGTAAAGGGATTGGTCGTTCAGATCAATGCCACCAACGATGCCTTGGCTTTGATCGAACAGGAGCTTGAGGGCATTGATACGCTCTACAAGAAGGGGCTTGTCACGCTTCAGCGTCTGAATACGCTCAAGCGCGCCCGCGCCGATCTCCAGGGCAACAGCGGCCAGGAAATCGCAGCTAAGGCGGAGGCCGAGGGTAAGGCAATCGAGATCGATCGCCAGTCGATCCAGCTGGATGAGGATCGCCGTTCGGAGATTGCAAAAGACCTGACCGACGTCGAGGCGCAGATCGCCGAATATGAAGAACGCCGCGGAACCGCAGTCGATCAGCTGCACCGTCTCGACATTACCGCACCGTTGACTGGGCGAGTTCACGAACTTTCGGTTCACACCGTCAATGGTGTTATCGATCCCGGTCAGACGTTGATGCTCGTCGTTCCCGAAAATAACGAGCTTACGGTCCAGGCGAAAGTCGCCACCCGCGATATTGATCAGGTTCATGTCGGCCAGTCAGTCGATGTGCGTTTCAGCGCTTTCGATCAACGCACGACGCCTGATGTGGCCGGTGAGATTACCTCGATCGCGCCCGATATCGTCAAGGATGAGCGCACGGGCATCAGCTACTATCCCCTGCGCGTCAAGCCGAAAGCTGAAAGCATTGCCAAATTGAAGACGATAAAACTCTATCCCGGCATGCCGGCGGAGGTCTTCATCAAGATCGGCGATCGGACCGTGATATCCTATCTGACGAAGCCGCTGACCGATCAGATGCAGCACGTATTTCGCCAGGAGTGATTGGCGGCTGTTTCACGCCGTTAAGAGCTCCGACGTTTCAAAGCTGCCGTTGTCATCTACCAGGATGGGGATTGGACGGTTTCGCATTGCTCGAACAAGCATGCGCGGCCATTTCACGAAATTGTCTCAAGCCTGCTGCAAGGTCTCCTCATGATATGTTTGCAGTTTTGGCGAGCGGTGCCGATTGAGAGGCGACCGGTCTATGGACTGGTTCTGTTTCTGGCGTGTCTGTTGATGCTTTCGGCGGTCAGGAACGGTTATGCCGATCGTCCTGTGCCGCTGAAAATAGTGGCCATCGGAACATCCTTGACGGCGCGAGGGGGATGGCAGCCTGCCCTTGAGACGGAGCTTGCAGCCTGCTTGCAGAAGCCGGTGAAGGTCGAGAGCGTTGCAAAAAGCGGTGAAACGTCACTGTGGGCTCTGACCCAGATCGATCGCGTCGTTGCCGAGCAGCCGGATATCATCCTGATTGAGCTCTACGCCAATGATGCGACATTGCATCGGTTCGTGTCGCTTGCGCAAAGCCGAGAGAATATTGGCGACATCCTCGACCAACTCCGGCAGCGCCTTCCGCAAGCGCGGATCATCGTCATGGCCATGAATCCGTTTTCAGGATTGCGTGGGCTGATCCGTCCCTTTGTCGACAGTTATGTCTCCGCACATGAGGCGGAGGCGCAAAAACGTGGTCTGGAGTTTGTCGACCACCGGCCCAATTGGGAGCGCCTGACGCCGGATGATCTGGCCACCGCAATTCCTGATGGCGTGCATCCTCTGCCCGACATAGCCTCCAAAATCATTGCGCCTGAGCTTGTCAAACGTATCGCCGGCAACAATTGCGGAGAATGAAAATTCGCTCGTAAGCGTCAGAGGCTATGACGGCTCTCGGGGTCAGACTGCCGTAATATAGTTTTTCAGGTAGGTGACCAGTGAAGCCCGACCGGCTTCCGACGAATCTTCGTGAGATGGGCTATCCAGCTCTTCGAGCAGATAGTTCCGGAGATCGTCATCGGTGTGTGCGACATAGATGCCCGGCCGGCCCACGAGCTGGCTCACCGTGGCGAGCTGATGATCGTTTCGGTGCTCGCCGAGAGCCGCCTGTCGGGGAACGAGAATGATCGGCTTTCCAAAACGCTTGGCCGTAAGCACGGTGCCAATTCCCGCATGAGAGACGATGACACTTGCATCGCGAAAGACGTTATCAAAGTCTTTGGGCTCGATATTCTTGATCCATTTCATATTCTGTGGCGTGTAGGTGCCCTTGCCGATCTGCGCCAGAACCGGTTTCGACAGTTCGTTTGCGAAGGTGTCGACAGCCTTGACGAGGCGATCAAACGGCAGTTGCGTTCCGACGGTGACAAGGATCAAAGGACAGCTCCTGCGTAATGGGGGCCATCCGGCCTCGACAGATGTTGCCATTGCGTGAGCCAGAGCGTCGCAATATGGCCGGCCAGTTTACCCGATAGGGACAGCTTCTCGACATTGGCGACGCTATCGATCCAGATCGTCCGCTTGCCCGTCAATTTGCCGGCCAGCAGGCAAAAAAGCCCGGGTGCGGCACCGGTCGAGATGATGACGTCGGGCCTGTGCTTGATGACGATGGAGAAGGCGGTGAAAAAGCACCGGATCGACATGGTAATCGAGTCGCGGCTGCAATCGGGAAGGACTAGTCCGCCGCGAATGTCGTATTTTGCAAGCAGTCCCGGGATGGTCGTTGCAAAGACGATATCGCAGCCCTCAAATGCGCCGCGCATGGCCATCAGCTGTTCCCAGTGGCCGCCTCCTGACGAGGCAGCGAGAACCTTCAATTTTTTCTCAGTCATAAACAGGCATCTCCTATATTTGACCGATGGATAGGGGCGAAAACCGTTCTGTTCGAACAGCGATTGCGTCACGATAGTTCAGTGGAAGTGTACCATTTCTGGCCCGGTTGGTTGAAGCCATGAAGTTGATAAACCGGCAATTACGCATGATGTTTTCGTCTGAAACAGCATAACGGCCAAATCTCATCCGAGCGCGCCCGCGCAAATGATCAGTGAGCGGCATTGGGTTTGTACTCCTGATATGCATGTCCGAGAATCCCGTTAACCATGCCCGCGCCGCGCAGAACATGGGTGAGGGCACGCATGCCCCAATAGGGTGAAATCAGGATCGCCGGCAGCATGGCCAGCCCAAGCATGACTCTCGTGGCGCCATAGGCCGCTCGGTAGATCCGGGCCTTCAGGTTGCCGTGCAGGACCTCGCTGACTGCGAAGGTATTGCCGAGCCGGTATTGTCTTTGCAATACCCATTTCCAGGTCATCCGGCTGGCCGGAACGATATCATGGACAAGCGCCTTGTCAGCCCAGAAGACCTGCATGCCACGGCGGATGGCTTGGTTGAAGAAAAGGTAATCCGTGCCCCCGGTGAAGCGCATCTTCTCTTCAAAACGCAGATTCCATGAACGAATCAGGGGATAGTCGAACATGACGTTGTTCGATGCCGCATAAGAAATGCGTTGACCGTCCTTGTTCTTTTTGCGCTCGAACACCCTTGCCTTGATGAAATATTCCGGCGGGTTTTCCGGATAGACCGGTTGGACGGGGCCATAGACGCAATTGGCGCGGTTTTTCTCCCGTGTCTCCAGCATCGCATCCAGCCAGCCGTCGACGGGCCATTCGTCATCGTCGAGAAAGCAGAAGAGGTCAGTGCCTGGAGGTGCCGAGTCCAGTGCGCGATTGCGTGCAAAGGGTATGCCTTGGTTTTGTTCAATGACGTAGATCAGGTCGTAGGCACCTGTTTGGCCAAAGCTCTCTACCGTGGTCCTCGCGCTGCCGGCCGCGTCATTATCCACGATCACCATGGTGAGATGATAGGGGCGAGCCGGGTGCCTGACCTGGCGCGTCATGACGTCAAGCAGCTTGGCGATCCCGTCGAGGCGCCGATAGGTCAGCACACCGACGGCAATCTTCAGCGGTGCGGCGCCTCCTTCTGTGCCGACGGATGAATGTGGAAAAGTCTCTTGCTGATTCATGACTGTCCTCTCCGCAGCATATTTCCCAAACGCTTGCGCGCCGCCATCAAGGCCACTTCGGTCGCGGCAGCATCGCCGAACGGACCGCCGGCCACCGTGTTGCGAGCTTCGCTCGGGAGCTTCAGAAGCGATGTCGTTTCGGCAATTCCGCCGGCCACGAGGCTCTTGCCGAGTGCCTGGAGGCCGTCATAGCGGCGTGCCAGTTCCAATCCTGTCGCGATCATGATCCGCGGGCGCAGTGTTTTTGCCCTGCTTGTGCCCGTATAGCGGTTCGAGGCATGAATGCGTTGAAAGGTCAGCGGTGTTTCGACGATGGCGCCGCGACCCAGATAGGCGGCTGCAAACTTGATGTAATTGTCGCTGAGGACGACGTCTGTCGCGACGGACATTGGCAGTATCTGGGACAGCAGATTGCGGCGGAAGCTCAAGCCCGATGTCGGAACCGGAAGCGAGGGAAAGCCGCCCCTGCGAAGCGTATCCCGCTTGTCGAACAGCGTCACCTGCAGCTCCGCGGGAGGCTGGTCGTCTTCATTGGTCGTCACGCGGTCGAAGCACCAGTCGATCTCGTTGCGATCGTAGATCTCGGCGATGCGCGCGAGTTTGCCGGGCAAAAACGCATCATCGGCATCGAGGAGAAAGAGGATATCGCCGCTTGCGGCCGCAAAACCCGCATTGAAGCTCGATGCCTGGCCACCATTTTCCTTCAATACGGTCAGGATCCGCTCGCCATAGGAAGCAAGAATCTCTTGGGAACCATCGGTGGAGCCATCGTCGACCACGATCACTTCGAAGTCGGGATAGACCTGCGACAGAACACTGTCGATGCATGGGCGCAAATACTGGCCGTAATTGAAATTGTTGATAAGCACCGATATTTTCAATGCACGACCTCCTGCGCTAGTCGACCAGAATGATTTACCGCCGGTGCGTATCGGCGAAGTCCGGCGCGGTAGCCACGCATGTAATAGTACTTCCAGATGGCCCAGAACCGCTTCTTTGATCGCGGCAACGGATAAAGGAGGGCTGCCCGAACCGCCCAGTTGGCGCTCTCGATCCAGGTTCTTAAGGGGATTCCCCCGATCCTGACACCTTTTGGAATGTCCTCGGCGAAGAGCGCTGGCATTCCATAGCCAAGACGTTCCCCACGCTTCTGTACCCAAGCCTCGGTCACGCTAGAGGCTGGAATCCAATGATGAACAATGGCCTCGGCGCACCGATAGGTTTTCACGCCGCTTCGGGATAGGCGGCTGACGATTTCCGTATCCTCTCCCATTGCGAAAAGACCTCCTGGAAGCGGCCCGATATCTTCGCGGAATCGAATATTGCTGCCAAGCAATTCGCGACGCACGGTCGTGTTCGGACCCCAAATTTTTGTTGGGTCGCATGGGCCACTGGATTCCTGGTCGGCTATGGCGAAGGTTGATCCCATGGGAATCCAGTCCAACAGCGGATCCCCATGGGGATAATGCTCCCAATTTGGAAGAATTCGGCCGCCGATAACGCCGAAATTCGGGTTTGCCTCCGCGCATGCAGCGATCGAACTCAACCAGTTCGCATCTGCCTCGACGTCGTCGTCCGTAAAAACGATCAGCGCTCCTCGAGCGATCGCCAGAGCTGCGTTCATAGCGCCTGATTTGCCTGGGCGGGTATGATTAACAACAACAATTGGAAGCTTCTTTGCATATTGATCGAGAAGCTCCTGTGTTTCGTCTTTACTGGCGTTGTTGACGGTAATCAGTTCCCATTGTTCGACTGGAAGGTTTTGCCCCAACATCGAATCCAGCATCTGTCGAAGCCGTCTGCTGGCGCCGTTGAAGGACGAAAAGATGACACTAATTCTCGGATCCGTCATCAAACCCACTCGCCTCCTGACGTGCGAAAATCCTGCCCGCTGCCTCCGCAGTTGGAGCACTTCCTGTCGATGCCGCGGTTTAGTACTTTCGTCATTTGGCACCGACCTGAGAGTAGATCGTTTTATTCATCGTAGATCGCTGCTTGAGAAATTGCCGCAGGATCCCCTGTCTCACCGACTGCGCCCAGAGCAATTTGAAGCGAACGCCGCTTGGCGGAAATCTCTTGACGACAACGCTGGCCGGCACCATCAGAAGCCATCTCAAGGCGCTAGCGATGGGCAGACCGCCAATTTTCGTTTTGCTGTCGAAGAGGTCCGGCCGAACGATAACCAAGCCCATGCCATAACGCTCGCCGCGCCGCAAAACCCAGCCTTCGTTCACATAGCCCTTCCTGACAATGTGCCGAACCCCGGGACGTCGCGAGTGAAAAGCCTTGGCTCCATTCTTCTCCAACCTGAGAGCGAAAGCAGTATCCTCGCCCATGGGGAACTGAGCGACAGTGGCATCCGGGCCGAGGCCGTCGTGAACGATATAACCGGATCCTAAAATGGAACGACGGAAGGCCGAATTCGGCCCAGATATCAATGCCGCTGAAATCGGCCCCTCGCGTAAACCGTCATTTAGCGCATAAAGAATCCCCAGATGCCCGTATTTGATGAGCCACGATGCCGGCCTTTCCTCCCATTCGGGCGTTATTAGGCCGCCGAATATGGCAAACCGTGGCTGCTGATCCGCCAAGGTGAGAAACTGCTCGATCCAATCCGGCGCGGGAATGACGTCGTCATCGGTTAAAATGACGAGTTCGCCCTCCAGATGGCGGAAGCCCGAAGTCAATGCGTGTTGTTTGCCTTGTTTTAGCTCAAAATAAACTTCCAGTGGAAGCCGCGCCTTAAAGGAATTCAAGACTGATGCAGTGTTGTCGCTGCTGTTGTTGTCGACTGCGACGATTTTCCATTCTTCCTTCGGTAGGGTCGAAGCGCATAGTGCGTCAAGCATCGTTGGCAGGGTTTTCTCGCCGTTATAAGTTGAGAACAGTATTGTGACCTTGACTTTGCTCATTTGATGCTCCGGACCTCATTTTGGTCTGATCGCTCCCCAGTGCGGATTGGGTCACGCCTTACCGATGACTTGGCCTGCCATAGAACGCTGTCGCTGCGTGGCCGCATACTGCCATAAATTGCTGATGGGCACCGTAGATTTTAAATTACTGCCTCCTCGGCAATGAATTACTGTGTCATCGTCTGAGAAACGTATCGGCGAATTCCGGCGCGATAGCCGCGCATGTAGTAATATTTCCAGATCGCCCAGAAACGTTTCTTCGATCGCGGCAAGAGATAAAGCATTGCTGCCCGGAAGGCCCATTGTGCGCTTTCGATCCAGGTCGGAAGCGGAACTCCGCTTAACCTCACCCCTCCAGGCACCTCGTCGGGAAAGAGCGCCGGCATGCCGTAGCCAAGCCGCTCGCCTCTTTTCTGTACCCAATCCTCCGTCACGCTCGATGCCGGAATCCAATGATGGACCACGGCCTCGGCGCATCGATAGGACTTGGCGCCATTGGCGGCCAGGCGAATGATGATTTCCGCATCTTCACCCATAGCAAAAATCTTTCCGGGAAGAGGACCGATATCTTCGCGGTAGCGCACGCTTGTTCCGAGCAGCTCTCGCCGGACGATCGTATTCGGGCCCCAGACTTTCGTCGGGTCACACGGTCCGCTTTGGGTGTCATCGACTATCGCAAAGGTGGATCCCATCGGAATCCATTCGATAAACCTGTCTTTTGGTTCTTTCTCCCATTCAGGGACGATTCTGCCGCCGAAGACGCCATAACTCGGATGGGCTGCGGCGCAGTCGACGATCGCTTTCAGCCAGTTCGGTTCGGCACGAACATCGTCGTCCGTAAAGACGACGAGATCCCCCTTCACCCGATCCAGGGCCATATTCAGCGCGCCGGACTTTCCCGGCTTGCGCTGCTGCAGGATGGTGATGGGAAGCTTGTCGCTATAGGTTTCCAAAAGATCAAACGTGCCGTCATTGCTATTGTTGTCGACGGCTATCAGTTCCCACCGATCATGGGGAAGCTCCTGGCGCACCAAGGAATCCAAAGTATGGCGCAGCCGGCGGCTGGCGCCATTGTAGGATGAAAAGAGCACGCTGACCAATAGATCCGACATCAGTTAACAACCCTCTTGGTGAAGTCGAAAGAGAAGAGCTTCATATTTTGACCGCCTGTGCGATGTTCGAGTGGGATCGACGCTTACGCGGGGTTCGATCGCGTCTTACCGAAAAACTCGCGCCTGTGACCCTCGCCGAGTATCCTCAGCCTACGAAGATTGCGCAACCACCGCCGCGGTTTGGTGAGTACGCCGCGGTTCAGGAAATACTGTCGCAGCAGGCTCGGTGCCTGACTATGCGATCCGCCGTGGGCGACCCGATAGACCGCCCCGCGAAAGGGAAGCTTCGTGAGCGGCGCTCCCCGTTGCGCAAGAATATCCGCTATGCGGACATGGCTGCCCAGCATCGACTTGATCCAATCGAGCGAAGCATCCTCAAAGCGTTCCGGCAGTTCGTAGAGATCGGCACGAATGATCAATGAGGTACCGCAGAGATGGCTGAAGTCGTCATGGCCAAACAGGAAGTTGCCGCCATCGTCCCAGATATAACCATGGTCGATTGTCCATCCGTTGGCGTCCCGATTTTCGGACACGTGTTGAACGATTCGCGAACTGACGAAATCGTCGTCATCGACAATCATGAAGAAGCGACTGTCGGTGGCGTTCAACATGCCGCTCAGAACGCGACGGCCTTTGTCTGCCCGGAAGGCATCAAGGAAGTCTTCCTTGCTGCCCTTTCCAAGCTCATGCAGGTCGTTCGGCGGAAAGGTGACACGCACGGCGGAGAATTTTTCCGGCAGGTCAGGCAGATCGGCGCCTTCGTTTGCCACGATGATGCCGCGCCAGTCCCCATTGGTCTGGTTGGAAATGGAAGCCACGGTCTGTGTCAGATTTGCCTTCAGCCTGCTCCAGTCGCGGGCATTGTCCTGATGTCGGACCGGGATAATGAAGGTGACAAGTGTCATCGGATTACCTCCTGATCCTGCAAGCGCGCAGCGTCTCTGTCATCCGCGCGCTCCTTGCCCGGCCTGGTGACGCGCCCACTCGATTCCATCTTCAAGCGATGTTGCCTTGTATGAAAGGTCGGTCCCGCCGGAGAAGGCATTCATGAAGCGGCGGATCTTTCCGTAGCTGTTGTCCAATACGGCATGCGGCCGGCCAAGCAGCAGTGAGCAGATATGGACATGCAGGCGATCGGTAACGATGGCGCGAGCGCGTGAAATCTGGCTGATGCCGCGCTCGAAGCGGTTGTGCGCTGCGGCGTCCAGCTTGCGCAATGCCACTTCGCTCGGCTTCAGTGCCAGGAAAGCCGAAGCTGCCCCCAACTTCTTGGCGATATCAACCTTGCGTTTCGACTCGGTGATCCAATCTTCCACGGGAATATCGGAAGGGATCTTGCGATCGGTGCCGCCAACCCGTTCCGCATCCTCTCGCAGCATGGCGAGGACGGAAATTTGCGTTGCCCTGTCCGGCAGCGGCCCGATGGCGAAGGCCATGTCGGGGCATAGCCGGACCGTGCAGTCGAAGTGCTTCTCGGAAAATTCCTTCGATTCTTCATCGCGCACGAGCAGGACGAAATTCTTATGACGCGCGATTGCGCGTGCGGATTGCTCGATGCGCTCAGGTGAACTGTAGTGGATAGACTGCGGGAACTGGACGATCTGCCGATCCGGGAAACGCTCCATGATGGCTTCGCGGAAATCCTGATGGGAAACCCAGATGTCGCCGAAATTGCCGCCGCCATGAATGAAAATCGGACCGGTCGGCACGCGCTTTTTCAGCTCATCTGCGGAGAAGTCCGCCGTTCTCGAAACATAGTCCGGGCGTTTGCCGAAGCGATCCTTCAGATAGGCCATTTCGCCCAGCCAGATTGCGGAGTCGCCGCAATTGCGGATGTCGGGGAAATCAAGGATTGCAAGCGGTTCATCGCGTGAGACATAGTCTTTCAGGCAATCATGGATCATACCATTAAGTTTTGCGATCAGCTCCGTTCTGGATTGGCTGGTCATTCTGCCTCTCTTGTTGATGTTCGTTTTAGCTTTTAGGCCGACTTGGGTATGGCCATACGTTTGGCTTTTGACAGGAACTTGACAAAGATACGCTGAACTTCGGTTTCCGGGCCATTTGGCTTCTTCATAGCGAGCCAAAGGACAAAGCTGGAACCGACATAGAGAATACCGCCGGTGATGACCAGTATGGCCAGATGGAGAGCCAAGCCCAGCTTATCGGTCGGCATGTTCAGGACATGCGACAGTCCCCAGACGCCGGCGGCCATCAATGCGACGCTGGCAAGTGCGCGGAAGTTGGCCCCGAGTTGCTGGAAGAACGGCAGGCCGATCAATCGCTTGACGAGAAGCATATTGACCGCGGTAGAAATCAAACCCGTCAACACACGCGCATAGACGACGCCTGGAAGTCCGGCAATTATCAGGCCGACGATGATGATGGGAACGCGGACCACCAGCATCTGGGCGTCGCGGATGAACAGCAACTTGGTATGACCCTTTGCCATGCCCAACGGCTGGACGAGTGAACCGAGCGTCTGCAGAGCAAAGACCGATGCGAGCGCCTGGACGATAAAGATGGCGGGAATCCATTTCTCTCCCAAGGCGAGCCGCATCATCGGATCAGCCACGACCGCCATGCCGATTCCAGCCGGAAGCGCTACTGCAGCCAAAAGCGCCTGCGCACGCTGATAGGCTGCGATTAGCCGGACCGGGTCGTTGCGTACTCTGGAAAAGCCCGGATAAATCGTCTGGTTCAACGGTGCCGTGGCCTCACGGGTCGGCAGCGTCGAAAGGGTGTTGCCAACGGTATAGTGGCCTAGCTGCGTGGCGCCCAACATCTTGCCGATCAGCAGATACTCGATCCGCCAGTTCAGCGTGTTGACGATCTGTCCTGCCGTCAGCCAAAGCGAGAACGAAAACAATTCCCGCGCATGCCGGAAGGTTATGCGCGGCCAGAACGGCAAGACGGTATAGGAAACGATGATATTGGTAATCTGATAGGCGAGGGTGCCGAGAACAAGAGCCCAATAGCTCTGGTAGATCGCAGCGATTGCCACCGTCACGACGAAGCCGACCAGCTTTTGCGATACGTTGAGAACGAATTCCTGCCAGAAGATCAGATCACGCTGGAGCATGACGCGACGTGGATTGGCCAGGCCGCTCAGGAGCAAGCTGAAACTCAAAGCCAGCATGACGCTTGTCAGCCGGGGCTCGTTATAAAATTCGGCAATTGGAAAGGCACTGGCGGCAAACAGCAAAGCCAGGATCGCGCTTCTTGTCACGCTCAGCGTCCAAACCGCGCTGAAATGAACCTCGCTCGGGTCCTCGTGGCGGATGAGCGCCTGATTGAGCGAGAGTTCGGTGACGGAACTCAGAATGATCTGGATCGTCGTTGCAATGGCAACGAGACCGAAATCGGACGGTGCGAGGTACCAGGCGAGAACGAAGGTGCTGAGCGCCGAAAGCCCGTTGACGATGGCGCGGGACAGGCTCAACCACATGCTGCCCTGGATCAGCCGGTCGGTAACACTGCTCATGGTCGAACGGCTCCGCACGTCATGGACATTGACCGTTGAAGCGGGCTGAGCGCCCATCCAAAGTATTTCTCTCCATTGCGGGAAGAGAGGGTGTTGATGAAGTTAGAAGGGATCATGCCTTATCGCCTCGTCACGAATCGGGTTTGCCTGGTCACAGGACGCTTGCCGTTTTCTTGGAAAAATCCTGCTTCAGCCGATCCAGTTCCAGCAGCATTCTGTTGTGCGCATTTACCATGGACTCGTCGGAACTCAGTTGTCCCGGCTTCTCTGCTACCCGCTGCAGCGTCTTGACCGTCGACCCGAAGACATAATTGCCGGTGAGCTGCCGGATGCGGCGGTGGCGGAACGTTATGTTCTTCAAAAGATAGGTGTTGTTCCGTACCAGTGATGCGCCTGCTTCGACGACGTTTGACGGGCCAATCGGGTCGAAGTCGATCTCCAGATCAAGTGCACTTGCCCAATCGTACCACTTGGCTCGGTTCCCCGGCGCGATCGGTCGAATCGCCCGCCAGGGAACGCGCAGCGCGTCTGAGATAATGCAGCCATGCATCGCCTCGGAGACCACTTTATGCGATGCGCTGATTTCAGTCAGAACCTTTTCCACCGGCCAGCGCGGATCGATATAGTGAATGCCTGCGAGTTCGCAAACCTTATCCCAACTGCCGTACATGGCGCTTTCGTAGTGCGGCATGAAGGAGACCGGGTAACGCTTTTCGATGCTTTTCGCATCCCAGCAGCTGCGCGTGAGGATGCCCGAATCGCCGATGGCGTAGCTCGGATCGATGCCGAGGACCTCGGCGGTCTTCTTTCCGCGCACGAAATAGAACGTCCAGTTGCCGTCGACTTTCGGCGGGTTGGTGTAGCCGCCGTAACCCGAGCCGAAGACGATCTTCTGCATGTTCGGGTCGAAATTGTCGTAGAGGATCGAGCCGATGCCGAGAAAGAGCTGGCTTTCGTCCTCATCGAAGAAGCCGGGCAGCAGACGCTCCCAGAGCCAATGGTTCAGTTCGTCGCCAAAATTCTCGTGTTTCCCCCGGTAGGCAAACATCTTCATCGTGCTTCTCCAGTCGGCAAGTGCGTCACGATCTGCGAGACCGTCTCGTCTTCGCGTGCCATGCGTCCGTAACGCGAAATGATCTTGATGTCGCTGCGGATTATCTTTGCCGGATTTCCCGCCACGAGCGAGCGCGGCGGCACGTTCTTGGTCACCACCGAGCCCGAGCCGATGACACATTCGTCGCCGATCTCGACGCCGGGCAGAATGATGCTGCGGGCGCCGATGAAGCAGCGCTTGCCGATCCTCGTGTGGAGGTAGAGCCCGCGTGTGAGATCGTGGGTGAGAATCGCAGCCTCAAAGGCGACGTAAGTTTCCGCGCCGATATGCAATCCCTTCGGGTTGGTCTTGTCGAAACGAACGCTCAAGGAAAAGCTTGCCGTCGGATCGATGTCCATTCCCCAGAATTTCGTATAGTAGAGCCATTTGGCCGTCACAATGCTGTTCCGCAGCGGCCGAAATACATTCAGTCCCCACTTCGGCTTTTTTCCTGTCTGCACCATCAAGTCCGACCCCGGCTGGAAAATTCGTCTAGCACGGAACTGTAATAGTCCTCGAGCATCCCCGTTTGGCGACGTAAGTCGAAACGCTCGGCCACCAGAAGCGGTGCCCGTGCGCTAAAGGCTGTCCACAGAGCCTGGTCGTTGAGCAGCCTTCCGACCGCCTCCGCCATTCCCGCGACATCCCGCTCCTCCACGAGATAACCAGTTTTCCCCTCTTCGATCGCTTCGCCCACGCCTCCCGAGCGAAATGCGACGACCGGAGTACCGACGGCTTCCGCCTCTAGATTGGCGAGGCCGAAAGCTTCGGCGTGACCATTGTCGAGGGTCACGCTTCCATGAAGATAAAGCTCCGCACTGGCGAGCAGGTCTCTTATCTCAGTCTGCGACAGATTTTCATGGATCGTGACGCTTGGCAAGGAACGACGCGCCAGTGCTTCGATTTCCTCCTTCAACGGGCCCTGGCCAACCATGACGAATTCGACCGGGGTGCCGGCGGCGGCCACCCGTGAAAGCGCATCGATCATGAAACGATGGCCCTTGTAGTCGACGAAGCGGGCAATTGAAACCACGAGCCCTTTTTTTCGCGGACGAGGCTCCATTTTGAAGAGATCGAGATCGATGCCGATATGATGGCGATAGACGCGTTCGGCACGAAAGCCGAGCGCCAGCAGCCGGTCGCGGATGAAATCGGAAACGGCGATGTTCCAGCTGTTCCAGCCGGCCATCTCGCTCCGGCCCTTGGCGAAGAAACGCACCTGATTGAAGCCGCCCGGCTTTTTCGGATCACCGCGATAGGTGGCATCGAAGCCGTGGAACGTCGTGACCAGCGGCTTGCCGGCGGCGCGCGCCAATGGGCCGATGACATACCCGTTCTTGCCAAAATGGGCATGAACGAGATCGGCTTTTCCGATCGCGGGAAAGAGGAAGGGGAGACCGATCTGCGGGATTTTCAGAAGCAGTTCACCGGCCCGTGCAACGGGCGACCGACGGATGTCATGAACCGGAACAGTGGATTTTTTTGTATGGGCCGAAGAAATTCGCGAGCCAGCAAGAATTTCAGCTTCGAAAGAACGAAACGCTACCGCCTGGTTGAGAACAAATGCCTGGCTGGCAGGCAAAAATTTTTCCACATAAATAACGGCTTTTTTCATGAATCTGTTTGCGTCTCCGTTGTCTTGCGCATCACATCGCCTCTATTGCCCGCCGGATCCCATCAACCGCACTTCTCGGCGCATTGTTTTCGTCGTAAAGATTAACGCGCTTCGTGCAAGCCGCAGCGGGATCGGTCGCTTTCTCATCGGGCTCGCCGTATTTTTCCGACATGCCCCATACCGTCACGCCTTTCAAGTCACCATGTTCGGCGGCGACAGTGATCACCTCGCTGAAAATATCGGCGTAGGATGCCGGCGTGAAGGCTTTGTCGCGGTTCAGGAAGTGACAGGACGCATCCAATTCGGTGATGAAAACGCCGACACCCATGTCCTTCAGCGCCGCGCAGAAGCGCCCCATTCCTTCCGGATCGATCCGGTCGAGGCCGGGGCGGAAATGCGCCTGCAGGCCCACTGCACTGATCGGCGTTTTTTTGGCGACGAGATCCTCGACGATTTTCAGGATGCGCGCGCGCTTCTGTTCGAACACGTCGGATTTTTTCTCCAGATGCGTTTCGTTGAGCACCAGCGTCGCGCCGGGATTGGCCTGGTGCGCCATGTCGAAACTCATACGGATATAATCGTCGCCAAGAAGGCGTCGGAAAACACAATCCCGCAGATCCGGTGCATCATACTCCAACGGTTCGTTTACCACATCCCATGCATCGATCGAGTTCTTATAGCGAGTGACAATCTGTTTTATATGACGGTTCATCGTCGCCTGAATGGTCTTTGCGTCGGTGATATCAGACACCCAGCCCGGGACGCGATACCAGATCAGCGTATGGCCATAAACCCTCATGTTGTTTTTGCGCGCAAATGCAACCATACGGTCGGCGCTGCCGAAGCTGAAAACACCCGGTCTCTTTTCCGTCGCACTCCACTTCAGTTCGTTTCGCGGCGTTATTGAATTGACGTTGTCGATGTAGATCTCGGCAGCGATTGGATCTTTGATGTTTTGCAAATCGATTGCCGATCCGAATCGGAACGACCTCCTGTCGGCAAGGACGCGCAGGCCTGCAGCGGCAGGCACCTGTGCCAGGGCCTGGCCCGTACGGACATACAACAAAGCGAGCGGAACCGAGGCGAGGAAACGTCTTCTATTCATTCTATCTCTCACTGTTAGCTTTTTTCATGTCCGTGGTGGAATTTGAAAGGCCGGGCCCGTCGGCACCGACCCATCACGAGATTCGCGTTCAATTCAGCAGAGTAATACAACCTCAAATATACTTTCCCGGCAGGGGATATTATTGGTGTCTGCTAGACTTTTCAGAATAACCCAAGATATAAACCGCTCGGGGAGGGCGCGCGCGATGGAAGATTGGTCCAGCTATCTGATGAGCTATTTTCATATGGCATTTCAAAATGCCGTTTTTTTTATGGCGACCATTCGAAACGGTCTCTCTGCTCTCGATGACTGGCAGTTCGCGGTCCTTATTCTCGGCATCATCGGCATCATTTCCCTCCCGTTCGCAGCGCTGGTCAGAATGTCGTGGCGGTTGCGCCGATCGGAAATCGTCATTCGCTCGCTGAACGAAGAGCTTGCGCAAGTCACGCAGGACCTCAATGTCGAGCGTGTCTGGCGTCTGGCGGGTGGGGACAGCACCGAACGGCCGAGTGCGGACAGTTTGAAAGAGCTCTACAAGATAATGGCCAGACATCACGACGATGCGCGTCACATGGCGTGATCAGTCCGTGCATGGGATGAAGCCGAGGACCTAATGCCGATGTTCCTGACTTTCAGCCGGCGCTTCGGTATGGGGAGTCTCGGAGACTGATTCCGGTTGCGCGCTGTCGATCTCGACTGCGGGGTCCGGCAACGGCAGCCATCTTCTGCCGGAAAAATAATTTCTTGTACTTTTCTGAGGTCCTGAAGTTGCATCCAGCGAGAGCGTGAAGTTGTAATTCCCGGGATTGAGCACCTCGCGGGTGAAGCCGATACTGGCTCCGAAGCCGTCTTCCTTGATGTCCTTCAGATTCTTGATCGCGTTCAGGGTCTCGTGAAAATCGAGCCATTGCGGTTGCCGCAGCATGATTTCGAAAATTCGCAGAATGGCGGGATCGAGCTGGCCATTTTCATCGGTCTCGGGATTGATGATTTTCACGCGCATATTGTTGATCGTGCCGGCGGCGTCGCCGCGAACGATGACGAAGATGGAGCTCGGGAGCTGATCCTTCTCCCGCTTGCCGCTCTGCTCGAAAAAGCATTCAAATGTATCGGCGTTGAAACTCGCCGCCGCCCAATCGCTGGTTTCGATGCCGGCATTGCGCAGCGCCGCACACATTGCGGCGCCGGATATCCGCCATGTTCGCAGGAAAGTCGAGGCGGTCTGTACCACCGGCGGTTCGATGACATGCAATGGAAGCATGAAGGTGGCCGGTGGTGTGGGGCGGGGAAGGGCTTTGGGGGGAGGCGGACTGACCTCCTGGGGAAAGAAATCGAAGCCAAAATAGTGGCTAACCGTCTTTAAGTGTTTCATGTTGTTGGAAAGCAGGACCGTTCCCATGACCAGCGAGAGGGAAATCGTCAGCAGCAACCAGAAGATCACGGGAACCCGCGGTTTCCCCACCGGCTGTTTTGCATATGCGGACGACGAATTATCGGGCAAGCTTGTCTTCTCCGGCGCGCGAGAAGGGGTTTCGATCGGGCTGTCTAAATCCAGCAGTATACATTTATCCGTTAAATATCTTTGGCTTCTTGTCGGCAATTGGGCACCTTTGTGCCTCGTCATTGGGCATATCAAGTTCTGGTCGAAAAACACGCCGAGCACGCTGCTGCTGGATGCCGGCTTCGACAATGTTCGTTTTGAGTATGTCGGAAGAATTCCCGTTTTCGCCAAGTCGATGATCGCCGTTGCGCAAAAACCTCTCAGAGAGGTGTTGGAGCGGCCGTGATTTCGGATAGCATTCGTCGGCTGCGAAGTGCGCGATAGAGAGCGCGGGTGCACCCGCGCCAAATGGTGCTGCTGCGATAATCCACAGGTTGTTTTTACTGTGTGCGCTGCTGAAAAAAATCCTCACGAAATATTTACTTTTAGTTGCATTCTTGCTTAAACTCTCCATTATACAGTCGGGCGTGCTGATCAAGCGGGAGACTTATTCACATGAAGGCTAAATCGCCGAATTCGATTGACGTCTATGTTGGCAACCGCGTGCGCGTTCGGCGAAAGACGCTCGGGATGACCCAGAACGGCTTGGCCGAACTT
>NZ_VSZV01000002.1:0-291 GCF_008919455.1 Rhizobium sp. PEPV16 | reverse complement strand
CCATTGAGGACGAGACCGGGCCGGCCAATCTCGTCGTCTGGCCGACACTCTTTGAAAAGCGCCGGCGGGTCGTGCTTGGGTCTTCGATGATGGCGATCAATGGCCGGATCCAGCGGGAAGGGGAGGTCGTCCATCTTGTCGCCCAGCAGTTGTTCGATCTGTCAGGCGATCTTGTGGGCCTTGCCGATCGCGATGAAGAGTTCAAGTTGCCGGCCGGCCGTGGTGATGAGTTTGCCAGAGCCGGAGGGCCTGATCCACGGGACAAACCGAAGCCGGTTATAGCCGTGCGCG
>NZ_VSZV01000323.1:33148-48987 GCF_008919455.1 Rhizobium sp. PEPV16 | reverse complement strand
AACCAGGAGGCGAACCGAGGAGCATGGAAATCTTATGCTCCTCCTTGAACTCGGACATGTTGATGGTCGTGAGATACCGGCTGCCGCCATAGAGCATGTCGGCGAGCGAAAGCGCAGTTTCGGTCTTACCGGTGCCGGACATGCCGACCAGCAGGAAGACGGCCGGGGGCCGGCGCGGATCGGAAAGCCCGGCACGGGCGGCCCGCATGGCCGAAGCGATCCGCTCGATCGCCGCATCCTGACCAAGCACCCTCTCCTTCAGACGGGCATCGAGCGTCTTGACGGTCTCGATCTGGTCCGACAGCAGCTTGCCGACGGGAATTCCGGTCCAGCGGGCAACAACGGCGGCAACGATTTCCTTGTCGACGACGCGCGGCAGGAGAGGCGTTTGATCCGCCACTGTCGCCAGGCTCCGTTCCGTTACCGCAAGTGCAGCGCGCGCGCTTTCAGCCGTCATGGCCTGCGACGGGAAAGGCGCCACATTCGTGCCGTCGCCGGTCTTGTCGGTCGGCGCCAGCGGGACGACGGCCTCGTCGGGCGAGAAGAACTCCTCCAGCCGGTCGGCCTCCCGGACGAGCCGGTTTTCTTCGTCGAATTTCGACCGGAGCGTATCGATCTCCAGGACGATCTCCTGCTGCTTGCCTGCGATTTCGCCGAGCCGGGCGCGCTTTTCCGGCGTCTCCGGTTCGCGTGCGAGCCAGCTCGCCTCGGTCTCCAGAAGATCGCGCTCGTCGGCGAGCAGCTTCAGCGCCTCCGGCGTCGTCTGGCGCGCAAGCGCCACTGCAGCAGCAGCCGTGTCGATCAGGCTAATTGCCTTGTCGGGAAGCTGCCGGTCCGGCAGATATCTCGCAGAAAGCCGGACGGCCGCAACGATCGCCTCGTCGCGGATGCGAACCTTGTGATGGGTTTTCAGGCCTTCCGCCACGCCGCGCAGCATACGGATGGCGGCTTCTTCGTCCGGCTCGCGAACATGCACCGTCTGAAAACGACGGGTGAGTGCGGCGTCCTTTTCGATGAAGCGCTTGTATTCGCTCCAGGTCGTCGCCGCGATCGTCCGCAGTTCCCCGCGCGCCAAAGCGGGTTTCAGGATATTGGCGGCATCGCCCTGCCCTGCCTGTCCGCCGGCGCCGATCAGCCCATGCGCCTCGTCTATGAACAGAATGATCGGTTCGGGCGAGGTCTTCACCGCATCGACCACGCCATGCAGCCGCCGTTCGAACTCGCCTTTGACGCCGGCGCCTGCCTGCAGCAGGCTCAGGTCCAAGAGCAGCAGCTTCACGTCCTTCAACCGGTCCGGCACGTTGCCGGCGGCGATCTCCAGCGCCAATGCTTCCGCCACCGCGGTCTTGCCGACACCCGCCTCGCCGACGAGAATCGGATTGTTCTGCCGCCGGCGCATCAGGATATCGATCAACTGCCGCAGCTCGCGATCGCGACCGATGACCGGGTCGGTACGGCCCGCGCGGGCGTCCGCGGTCATGTCGTGGGTGTAGAGCCGCAGGAATTCATTGTCCCCTGAGAAGTTCGCAGACGAGGCGGCGGGCACGGAAAGTTCGCCCGTCGGGCCTGGCGCCGCCGTCTCCAGCAAGCTGTCGAGTATCGCTCTGTCCAGGTTGCGCATGGACGGGGCAATGCCGCGCGTAACCGCCCGCAATGCCGGCTCGTTGATCAGCGCGCTGAGCAGATCGGCCAGCAGTACGACATTCCGCCCGCATTGCAGCGATGCAACCAGAAAGGATTCCCGTCCGAGGGCAAGCAGGTTCGGGGAGAGCGCGAGCGAGGCGCCATCTTCCCGCGGGATGTCGGCGATCGCCGCGTCGAGCTCCGTCCTCAGTATCTCGGAGGAGAGCTTGAGCTCTTCGAAAACGGCTGAAAACTCTGCAATATCAAGAAGGGAGCGAAGCCAATGGGCGATATCCACGACGGCATGCTGATGCCGTACAGCAAGCGAAGCCGCTGTCTCAAGACCGACACGTAGATTGGGCTCAAGCGCTCTTATCAGACGATTGAGATCGATATGGGACATCCGCAAGTCCTGTCTTTACGTCGAAATTCAGTACGCTCTCGTGATGCGAAGAAACAACTAGGGCGCTCATAAACCCTTGTCCAGAAGAAAAACGACTCTATTTTGAAAAATGAGCATATCGAAAGTCGTCATAAATCCGTCATCATCCTTCTGTGGTTGACAAGCCAATATGAGCCGCCCAAAATAGCCATTCTCGGCAGTATTCTCTGCATTTTTAGGAATTTAACCGCGTGAACGTTCGAGAAATTATAGATCCACTTGAAAAAGATCGCCCGTGCGGAGAAAACGTGCGGATCAATACTGTCTCGCGTGAAATATACTATAAGATTAAAGACGCGAGAAACGCCGCGCGTACAGCCGAACGTAGTATTGTCCCTGGCGAAACTATTGGACTTGCGCCTGCCTGGCACGATGTTAGCAATCTTGGATTGCAAATCCTTTCTTCCAGGAGCAAGGACATCGAAGTATTGGCATGGTTGACGGAAGCGCAGCTGCGGTTGCATGGGTTCTCAGGATTGCGTGATGTCTATATCGCAACCGTGTCGCTTTTAGACAAGCATTTCGACGCTCTGCACTCGATCGGCGATGGTGACTTCGAGGAACGGTTCGCGCCCTTCGCGGGTCTGAACGGCGTCGGCGGCGAAGGAACGCTGATCCAGGCTATTCGTTTGACATCGTTGATCCCGGACGGAAAGTTCGCCCAATTTTCGCTTTGGGATTTCCAGCTTTCGCAGCGGCCGAACGAAACCGAACGGCGCAAGGAATTGCAGCAGGCGGCGGCAGAAGCCGGTGTCGCTCAGATGTCAGCCTATCTCGACGTGCTGACGGAGTGCATCGCCGCTTTCGATCGCATGGTCGAAATACTTGACCTACACTGCGGCGACCAGGCGCCACCGAGTTCGAATACACGCAATGTTTTGCAGGAGGCCGCATCCGCGATCCGGATGCTCGCCGGGATCGAAGCGCCGCTCGCCGCTCCGCAAGCCCTTGCCTCGCACGGATCCGAGCCGTTGAAGGCAAGCGACACCGATGGGGTCGAGGCTATCCGCCTACGCCCTGTCAGCGCCGAGACGATTCGTTCGCGAGAAGAGGCCTTCGAACTTCTGATCGCCGTTGCGCGCTATTTCCGCCGCGCGGAGCCCCATTCACCGATTTCCATGTCGATCGAGACGCTGGTGCGTCGCGGCCGCATGGATTTTTCCGAGCTTCTTGCCGAACTTCTGCCCGAACAAAACACCCGCAATGCGGTGCTGACGGCAGCCGGTATCCAGCCCGTAACCGACAAGGGGGGGTAGCGGCCCGCCGCAGCATCCTCAATTGACAATCCGCCGATGAGACGAAGGAGAATCTCGATGGCAAGTGTGCATGAGAAACTGGAACGGGTTCGCAAGCCGCGGGTCCACATCAAATACGAAGTGGAAACCGAAGGCGCGATGGTGGTGAAGGAACTGCCCTTCGTCGTCGGCGTGCTCGGCGATTTCTCCGGCAATCCCACGCAACCGCTCAAGCCGTTCGGCGAGCGCAAGTTCGTGCAGATCGACCGCGACAACTTCGACGACGTGATGCGCCGCATGACGCCGGGCCTGACCCTGTCGGTCGAGAACACCCTCGAGAAGAACGGAACAGAGCTTCCCGTTTCGCTGAAATTCGAAAGCATGGCCGATTTCGAACCCGGCGCGGTCGTCGATCAGGTGCCGGCGCTAAAGGCCCTGCTCAACGCACGCAACCAGCTGCGCGACCTGATGAGCAAGGCGGACCGCTCCGAGGAGCTCGAACGTCTGCTCGAGGACATCCTGCAGAACAAGGCCGATCTCTCGCAGCTGGTGGCCCAGCTTGGCGGCGACAAAGCCGAAGAGGCCAAGGACGCATTGAACTAAGTGCCCGGGATCGCGGACCGATCGCGGCCCGCGCGCTCCATTCCTGAAGAGTCGTTGTCCGGCAGCGGCCCCTTTTGAAGGAACCCCTCATGCTTCGAGGGCCGCCGCTTTCGCAAAAAGGATCGATAGATGACCGCCGAAACGCAATTGCAAACAAAGGAAGAAGTAGGCTTCGCGCCTGATGAGAACCTGCTCTCGAAGGTCGTTGCGGCAACCCGCCAGACCGAGCCCGACCGTGCCCAGGACCTTCTGCGCACTCTTACCGATCAAGCCCTGAAGGGCACCGTCACCTATGATCGCAACCTGACGATCACCTTGAACAATGCCATTGCCGAAATCGACAAGGCGATATCAAGCCAGCTCGCGGCCATCATGCAGTCGCCTGAATTCACCAAGCTCGAAGGCGCCTGGCGCGGCCTGAATTATCTCGTCAAGAACAGCGAGACCAGCGCCAATCTGAAGATCCGCGTGCTCAATGCATCCAAGCGCGATGTCGCCAAGGATCTGGCAAAGGCCGTCGAATTCGACCAGTCGCGGCTCTTCAAGTCGGTCTATGAAGACGAGTTCGGCACACCGGGCGGCGAACCGATGGGCGCGCTGATCGGCGATTTCGAATTCGACAATTGCTTCGACGACGTCCAGCTTCTGCAGGGCGTCTCGATGATTGCCGCAGCCGCTTTCGCCCCGTTCATCTCCGCCGCCAGCCCGCGCATGTTCGGCTTCGAGGATTTCCGGGAGCTGGCAAAACCCCGCGATCTCGAGAAGATCTTCGAGACGGTTGAATACGCAAAGTGGCGGAGCCTGCGTGACAGCGATGATTCCCGCTTCGTGACGCTCGCCATGCCGCGTGTGCTCGCCCGCATGCCCTACGGCCCGAAGACCAGCCCGATCGAGGAGTTCAACTTCGACGAAACCGGCGGCTCCAAGACCGGTGAGCTCTCGCACGGTTCCTACTGCTGGATGAACGCAGCCTATGTGATGGGCACGCGTCTCACCGAGGCCTTCTCCAAAAACGGCTGGTGCACTGCCATTCGCGGGGCGGAAAACGGCGGTAAGGTCGAAGGGCTGCCGATGCACATCTTCTCGAGCGACGACGGCGATCTGGACCTGAAGTGCCCGACGGAAGTCGGCATCACCGATCGCCGCGACGCCGAACTCGGCAAACTCGGCTTCCTGCCGCTCTGCCATTACAAGAATACCGATTATGCCGTGTTCTTCGGGGCGCAGACCGCACATAAGCCGAAGCTCTACGATCGGCCCGAGGCGACTGCCAACGCGGCCGTTTCAGCCCGTCTGCCCTATATGATGGCGACCTCACGCTTCGCGCATTATCTCAAGGTCATGGGCCGCGACAAGATCGGCTCCTTCATGGAAGCGGAGGATTGCGAGGCCTGGCTCAATCGTTGGATCTCCAACTATGTCAACGCCAATGACGACGCCGGCGAAGAGTCGCGGGCGAAATATCCGCTGCGCGAGGCAAAAGTCACCGTTCAGGAAATCCCCGGCAGGCCGGGCGCCTACAACGCCGTCGCCTGGATGCGCCCGTGGCTGCAGATGGAGGAATTGACCACCTCGCTGCGCATGGTCGCCCGGATTCCCTCGAAGAACTGATGAAAGCGGGTCCAAGCGCGGCGGGTTGCCGCCGCGCTTGGACCTTGCGTTCGAAACATCTGTGTCAGGTTGACGATGGGTTCCAGCACTGAATGGCGGCGCCGGGCGGATCAGCTGATTACGCTGATCGACGAAGCGCTGAACAAGCAAGTCAATGCCATCCTCCACCATCCCGATTTTCAGGCGATGGAGGCGAGATGGCGTGGCCTTGCCATGCTCGTGCGCGAGGCAAGCCGCAGCGGCGAGGTCAAGGTCAAGCTTCTCGGCGTAAGCTGGAGCGAGCTCACGCGGAGCATGGAGCGTGCCAGCGACTTCGACCAAAGCCACCTGTTCGAACTGATCTATAGCCGCGAGTTCGGCATGCCGGGCGGCGAACCTTTCGGTCTGCTGGTCGGCGACTATTATCTTTCTCCGGCTGATCCCACCGGCGGCGATCCGGTCAGCACGCTGTCGCAGATCGGCATGGTGGCGGCCGCCGCCTTCTGCCCCTTCGTCGCAGGTGCTGCGCCGCTGGCGATCGGGCTTGAAGACTTTCACGAACTGAACCGGATCAACGACTTTTCCTGGCTTGCCAATGAGACGGCCCGCATCCGCTGGAACGGTCTGCGCGCGCGTGAGGATTCGCGTTTCCTCGGACTTGTCGCGCCGCGCATCCTGATGCGCTCGCCGCTGACGCCTCATGCACGCAATCGCAACGACGGCTTTCCCTTCCGCGAAAGCATCGCTAGCGATGGCAGTTCGCTTCTCTGGGGCAACGCCGCTTTCGCTTTTGCGACCGTCATCATCCGCAATTTCATCGATTCCGGCTGGTTCGCCGATATCCGCGGCGTCACGCAAGATGCCGTCGACGGTGGCCTGCTGAGCACAGCGGAACTGCCGCCTTATGACTTCGGCACAGAAAGCAACGGACTATCAGCCCAGGCACCGGTGGAAATCCATCTGACCAGCGGCCAGGAACAGCAGCTCTGCGAGCTCGGCATCATCCCTGCCGCGACCACCTATCTCTCCTCTTCGGCGATTTTCAATTCCAATCAGTCCCTACATGCGCCGCCGCACTACTCCAACGAGCATGCACGCCAGAACGCCCGCCTCGCCGCCATGCTGCAATATGTGCTCTGCGCGTCGCGCTTCTCGCATTATCTCAAGGTCATCATGCGCGACGAAATCGGCCAGCTTGCGGATGCGATCTCGATCGAGCGGAAGCTGGCGGACTGGCTGACCGCCTATACGCTCGGCAACGACGATGCCGACATCGCGCTGCGTACCCGCTTTCCCCTGCGCTCGGCCGGCATCAGCGTCGCCGAGATTCCGGGCAAGCCCGGCAGCTTCTCCTGTACCGTCCGGCTACAGCCGCATTTCCAGCTCGATGACGTTGCCACGAGCTTCCATCTCATCGCCGAGACCGCGACCACGGGCCAGATTCTGAGCCGCCCCGTTGCCATACCCGAGAGGATGTCCGCATGACGCTTTCCGCCAGCATCGCCCAATCGCTCAGCGACAATGCCCTCGATGACGCGATCGAGCAGGTCAAGGCGCATTTGAAGGTCAAGCCCTCGGATCAGGAGGCGCGGCATCTCTATATCGATCTTCTCGTGCTTGCCGGCGATTACCAGCGGGCGGACAATCAGTGCAGTCTTGCGGCCACCCTCTCACCCGACGCGACAATGGGCTTCGCCTTGCTGCGCAACGAGCTTCGGGCGATGGCGGCGCGCGACGCCTGGTTCGAAAGCGGCGCCATGCCGGAATTTCCACAGGGGCCGAGCGAACTCGACAAGTTCGCCGTCCGCCTCGGCATCGCCCATCGCGACGACAATGCGGATGAGGCGAGGACCACGCTCGATGCACTCGAGAAGCTGAGGGGCGAGCGCCCGCTGATCTGGAACGGCAGGGCGGTCTCCGATTTCCGCGATCTCGACGACCGGACACCGCATGCCCTGGAAGTCATCATGACCGGCGGCGGCTATCTCTGGATCGATTTTTCCAAGATCGCAGCCCTCTCTATAGAGCCGATTGCCCGTCCGCGCGATCTGGCCTTCCGCCGCGCCGAGCTCTCCCTGATCGACGGCGCAGCCGCGTCGGTGCTTCTCCCGGCGGTCTATCATGGTACCGGCAAGGATGCGACGCTCAGGCTTGGCCGCGAGACCGAGTGGATCGAGGAGCCGACCAGCATCACCACCGGCCGCGGCCAGCGCTGCTACCTCGCCGGCGACGAACTGGTTTCCTTCCATGACACCCAAAGTCTGGAGATCGTGCCGGCAACGGCTGCCGGCAGGCAGGTCGCGCATGGTTGACCCCCTTGAACGCTACCGGCTGCGCGACCGCGTTCTTGCCCGCTCGATCCTCGACAGGCTGATCGACGAGGCTCCGGATCGCACCGTCGATCCGCCGATAAGCTTCGTCGACCAGGTCCGCGACGTCAGGGAGGCGATCCGCCGCGATCTCGAAGCGCTGCTCAACACGCGGCGCTGCCCGGCCACACCACCAGCGGCACTTTCCGAACTCAAGGACGCGCTGGTGAGCTATGGCGTCGACGGCGTCGTCTCGGCAAATCTGATGACCGACCAGGCCAAGCTTAAGCTGGCGCAAGCGATCGAGCGACGGATTGCGCTTTTCGAAACCCGGCTGTCCGATGTGCGGGTGACGATCCTGAAGAGCCGGACGATGACCGAACGGGCGCTGCGCATGCGTATTCAGGCGACGTTCCGCCTGCATGAAGGCATGCCGCCGATCAGCTTCGAGTCGACCATCGATCCCTCGACCCAGCGCTTCCTCGTGGAGGCGGCGCATGGCTGAAGGTTTCCTGCACCGCTACAATGAGGAATTGCTGGCGCTCCGCCGCCGGGCCGCGCGTTTTGCCGATGCCTTCCCGAAGATCGCCGGCCGCCTGCGCATGACCGGCGACGTCGCCGACGACCCGCATGTGGAACGCCTGATCCAGAGTTTCGCCTATTCGGCCGCCCGCGTCCGCCAGAAGCTGGACGACGAGTTTCCCGAACTGACCGACGGCCTCCTGGAAACGCTCTACCCTCATTATCTGGCGCCGCTGCCCTCGATGAGCATCGTCAAGTTCCGCCCGAGCGACACGCTCGCCTCGGTCCAGACCGTGCCACGCCATACGGAAGTCCTGGCCGAGCCGGTGCGAGGGGAAGCTTGCCGCTTCCGCACCACGCAGGATGTCGAGATCGCGCCGATCGAAATCACCGGTGCTGAACTTTCCGGCCAGCCGATCAATGCGCCGCTTTCGCCCTATGCCGGCGTTGCCGGTTGCCTCAGGCTGTCCATCCGCAGCCTCGATGCCCGAAAGCCGCTCGGCGGCCTTGGCATGAGCCGGCTGCGCCTGCACATTCCGTCTCCCTGGCAGCAGGCGGTGGCGATCTACGAACTGCTTGCCAATCACACGCTCGGCATCGCGCTCGCCAAACATGCGGACGACCGTTCGCCGGTCTTCCTGCCGGCGGGCAATCTCAAACCGGTCGGCTTCGAACCTGAAGAGGCCATGCTGCCCTATCCGGCGCCGAGCTTCATCGGCTACCGGCTGCTGACCGAATTTTTCGCTCTGCCACGCAAATTTCTCTTCCTCGACATCGAAGGGCTCGATGCGTGGCGGGGGGAGACGCTGGAGCTCTTCGTCTACCTCGGGGAAAGTGACGCCAAGCTCGAACGCGCAGTCTCGGTCCGCGACTTCGCGCTCAATGCAACGCCCGTCGTCAACCTCTTTCGCCAGGTCTGCGAGCCGATCGCCATCGACGGCACCCGCACGGAATACCGCCTCCTGCCGGATGCGCGCCGCCAGAAGACCCGCGAGATCTATTCGATCGACCGGGTTCTGCTGACCGGATCGCGCGGCCAGGAGGAATTCTGCCAGCCGTTCTTCGGACGGTCGCAACGGGCTGGCACGAGCGCAACCTACTGGCAGGCCTATCGCCGCTTCGACGAAGACGACAGGACCAGCGACATGGACATCGCCTTCGTCGACAGGCAGCGCCGCTCTATGGGTCCCGTCGATGCGGTCGCAAGCGTCGATACGCTCTGCCTCAACCGCGATCTGCCGGAACAGCTTCCCTTCGGCGGCGGCCATCCATTCCTGCAGCTCGCCTCCGGCCATGAGGCGGTCGCTAGCGTCGAAGCCCTGATTCCGCCGACGCCGTCGGTCAGGATGAACGATCAGGAAGGGCGGAACTGGCGGCTGATGTCGCATCTCATCCTCAATCACCTGTCGCTCTTCGACAATGACGGTGCGGCACTGAAGGATATCCTGTCGCTCTACGCCTTCCGGGATAGCCCCGAGACCAAACAATTCGTCGATGCGCTCGTTAGGATCAAGGCGGGCAATTCGACCGCCCGTCTCGGCAGCGGCGGCATGGTGCCCGGCACCGAGATCGCGCTTGAATTCGATCCGGCCGCCATCGACCGGCCCTCGGCCTTCCTGTTCGGCAGCGTGCTCGACCGCTTCTTCAGTCTCTATACCTCGGTCAACAGCTTCACCCGGCTCACCATTGGGATGAAGGGGCAATCGAGGCCGATCGCCCGGTGGCCGGCACGCGCCGCCGAACGCCCGCTTCTCTAAGGAAGGATCGCTAATAAACCATGGATCTTCCGACCGCCCGTAAGCCAGACGCCCTTGCCGATCTGCTCGAATGCGACCCCGGCCGCTTCGAGCCGGTGACGGCCTTTCGCGTCGCGCAGGCTTCAGTGGGGGAAGGACGGCTAGATGTCGCCTTGCATGTCGGCGTCTCGCCGGCGCCTCTTGCCGTCAGCGGATATAAGCGCAAGGGCGGCGGCGCCGCCGTCCGCAGTGCGCTTGCCGGTCTCGTCGGGGCGATCGGCTCGATGCCGTCGGCCTATAACGACCTCGTCATGCGCGAAGAGCGCAATAGGTCGCGGGCGCTGGCGGGCTTCTTCGACATGTTCAGCGCGCGGATGGCGGAACTCTTCACTGACGCCTGCGAGAAATACCGTATCGCCAGGCGGCTGCGCTGGGGCGGCACATGGGCAAACAACGTCTTCGTCACAACGCTTCTGTCGCTGACCGGCTTCGGCACCAAGCGTCTCGTCGAAAAGAGCGGCGTCGACGAGGAACTCATCCTGCGTTTCTCGGGCTTCTTCGCCGCGCGCAACCGCAATGCCGTCAATCTCCGCGCTATGCTCTGCGAATTCAGTGGCCTGCCGGTGGAGATCGAATTGTTCCGCGGCCGCTGGCTGACCATCCCGATCGAGGAGCGCAGCCGCATGGGCCAGCCGCAGGGCGTCCAGCTTGGCGTCAATGCGACGGCAGGTGCGGCGATCCACGATTTCAGCGGCGGCTTTCGCATCGTCATCGGTCCGCTCGGTTATGCCGATTACCTCTCGCTCGCGCCGGGCGGCCGCGCGATCGCCGAGCTCTTCGCCCTGACGCGGCTCTATGTCGGTGCGGCGCTCGAATTCGACATACAGGCGATCCTGAAGAAGGAGGACGTTCCCTTCTGCCAGCTCGGACAGGCGGGCGATCCGCCGCGCCTTGGCTGGAACAGTTGGGCGAGGGTTGCGCCGGCTGCAAGCGACAGCGGCGATGCAGTCATCGTCGAGCGCCTGTCGGTTCAGGCGCGGTGAGGAGACGAGGAATGCGGCTTGAACTGAAAGAGATCACCAGTGACGCGACGGCGCCAGCAGGCCAGTCGAAATGGTTCTTCGAACGTGGCCGGCGAACGCTCGGCCGGGCACCGGATTGCGACTGGCGGCTGCCGGAGGATCGGCGCTCCGTTTCGAAGCTGCACTGCATCATCGAGCGCGACCGCGAAGGCTTCCTGCTGCGCGACCAGAGCGCAAACGGCTCCCGGGTCGATGGCGTCGCCGTGCATGAAGGCCAGATCGTGCGGCTTTCCGACAGGTCGCGGTTGGAGGTGGGCGGACTTGCCTTTTCCATCCACATATCAGGCGAGAAAGACCGCGAGATCGAGGATCCCGATGCCGGTCTCGTGCTGAGCGACGAACCGCTGACCATCTCCGCCATCCTGGCCGATATCGCTCCGGGCGGTCATACCGCAAACGGCATCCTTGGCGAGCGTGCGAGCGATGACTGGGCTTTTCCCGAAACGGGCGGCAAGAAAGCGACGGCCTCATCCCGCAATGTCGAGATTGGCTGGAGCGGCCCTCCGGAGATCCGCTCAGTCACCCAGCTTCTGCCGGAGGACTGGAATTCGGAAGAGACCGAATATGGCAGCCACCTGGAACATGGTTCCGCCATCCATGTTTCCGCGCCCATCACTCAGCGCCAGCCAGCCCCGGTGATCGAGATCGTCGGCGACAACGATCCGCAGGCGGAGCCGGAGGCCGAGGCGTTTCCGGCACTGACGATCGGCCGGCCCGAAGCCTTCGCCGATCGCCTGGAGCCACTGCTTGCCCGGCTCGAGGAGGCTGTCCAGAACAGCTATGCCGTTTTCGAGATGAGTGTGCCACCCGCCGCCAGCGAGCCGGTTTTCCTTGCCGCCAGCAGGGAGGAAGCGCTTTTTGCCCGCATCGAAACCCTGCTCGGGCAACAGCTCAACCTCAATTTCGCGCTTGAGGCTCTCGTTCAGGCAGCGGGCCGGCTGGAACCGCGCATGCTGGAGGCGCGGGTCGAGACGGGGGCCTGGCGCCTGCCCTGGGGCCGAGACCGGGCCTATTGGCGCGCCTACCGGGCACAATTCGAACAGGACGGCAAGAGCCGGTCGATCCAGGACGTGTTTCGCCACGCAATGACGGGGGCGGTGAACGGCACCCAGGCAGTGCCTCGTCCGCAAGACGGGCAGGAAGGAAAAGACGCGCATCATGAGGAATGAAAACCGGGTGGCCTGGAGCGAAGGCATGTTCCTTCGCGTGCAGCATTTTCAGCAGGCGGACCGCTGGACCGAGCGGCTCGTGCGCAGCGCGACGCACGGCCTTTCCCCCTATCCCTGGGGAGTGGCGGCGATCGGCATCGACCGCGGCGCACTGGCGATCGGCCAATTCGCGCTGTCGAACCTGCGCGGCGTATTGCCGGACGGAACGCCGTTCGAAGCCCCTGTTGATACCGACCTGCCGCCGCCGCTCGATCTCGACGAGAACACCAAGAATGCGGTCGTCTATCTCGCACTTCCTTCCCGTCAGCCGGGCAAGGCGGATGTGGCGCTGAACGGCGGTGCTGCGCGCAACAGCGTTCGGCTCGTCGCTTCGCCCTACGAAGCGCCGGATGCCAATGTCGAGACCGATTTCATGGCGCCGATCGATGTCGGCCGTCTCAGCCTGCGATATCTGAGGACCGGCGATGAGCTCGCAGGCTACGAGCTCATCGGACTTGCCCGTATCATCGAGGTGCGTTCCGACAGGGCGGTGATCCTCGATCCGGACTACATCGTGCCGAGCCTCAACTGTACGGCTGCTGCGCGGCTGAGCGAGCTGATCACCGAGCTGCTCGGCATCGTGCGCCACCGCGCGGAGGCCATCGCCGAACGGATCGGCGATCCCACCATTCGAGGAACCGCGGAGGTCGGCGACTATCTGCTGCTGCAGATGCTCAACCGCGCGGATCCGATGCTGAAACACATTTCGGCGAATGCGACGCGGATCCACCCCATGGTCTTTTACGAGACCTGCATCCAGCTTGCCGGCGAGCTCGCCACCTTCACGACCGACCGCAAGCGCGCGAGCGACTTCCCGCCTTACCGCCACGACGACCTGAAGGCGACATTCGCGGCCGTCTTCGACGATCTGCGCGCCTCGCTGTCATCCGTGCTCGAACAGGCGGCCGTGGCGATCGAGCTCGCCGAACGCCGGCATGGCGTCAGGATCGGTACGATCAACGACCGTTCGCTGCTGAGAGATGCCGGCTTCGTGCTGGCGGTCCGGGCCGAGATGCCGGCCGAAGACGTGCGCCGCAAGCTGCCGACGCAGATCAAGATCGGCCCGGTCGAGCGCATCGCCGACCTCGTCAATGTCGCGCTGCCGGGCATCCCCGTCCGCCCGCTGCCGGTGCTGCCACGCCAGCTCCCCTATCGCTCCGGCACCATCTATTTCGAACTCGACACCAAGAACCCGCTTTGGAAACAACTCGACACTTCGGGCGCCATCGCCGTGCATCTCGCCGGCGATTTTCCCGGGCTCGAAATAGAACTGTGGGCCCTTAGAGAATGAAGAACGAACCCGCCTCCACCTGGCAGAACCTGCCGACCATCGTCGAACTCACCGAGGACGGCACTCGGAAAAAGCAATCCGCCCGCAAGATGGCGGAGATGCTGGATGACGTCCTCGACTTTCCGGAAGGCGAGGGCAGAAAGACGCCGGCGGGATCGCTTCCGAAGGGCGCAGCGTCCGTCGAAACGCTCGTCCGGGATTTTCGCTTCGGAGCCGAAGACGTGCCGACCCTGGTGCGCTCGGCCGCACCGCTCCTCAACCTCGCCCATGCCCTGCGCTACACGGAAGAACAGCCTGATATCGACGAACTGCGCCAGGTGGCAATCGAAGCCGTCGGCCGCTACGAACGCGATCTGGCGAGCGCCCGCATCAGCCCCGAACGAGCGCGCGCCGCCCATTACGTCGTCTGCGCGACAGTCGACGATGTCGTGCTCAGCAAGGCCTGGGGCGTTCGCGCCGGTTGGGCCCGCTCGGGTCTCGTTTCCACCTTCCATATGGACGTGACCGGCGGCGAACGGGTGTTCGACCTGCTCGATCATTTCCACCAGAGCCCCGGCGCCAACAAGGACTTGCTTCTCCTCATCTATCTCTGCCTGTCGCTTGCCTTCGAGGGCCGCACCCGCGTTTCACCGCGCGGCGGGCTGGAGCTCGGCCGCATCCGCGACGGCCTTTACAAGACGCTGCTTGGCCAGTACGGCGTCTTCGAACGAGAGCTTTCTCCCCACTGGAAGGGCGTTTCGGCCCGGCATCAGCCGTTGCGCACCGCTGCCGCGATCTGGACACTTCTTTCCCTTCTGACGCTGATCCTGGCGCTCGGCTACATGTTCTTCACGCTCTCGCTCAATCGCGCCTCCGACGGAACCTTCGAGCGGCTCGCCAGGCTGCCGCCGCGCGATATGCCGAGTGTGCTGGTCAAGGTTCCGGAGCCGCCGCGGCAGACGCCGTCTGTTGTCGTCGCAGAAACGCCGCCGACGCCGCCACCACCGCAAGTGAAACCGCCGAGCCGGCTCGACAATCTGCTCGCCTTCCTCCAGCCGGAGGTCGAGAAGAAGCTCGTCACACTCTCGGATTCAAATGGCAGGCTGCTGGTGCGGATCAGCAATTCCGGCCTGTTTGCCACCGGCAGCGCGGAGGTCAGCCAGAAATTCCACGATCTGCTCCAGCGGATCGGCGGTGCGCTGGCCGCAGAGAACTTCCGCGCCGTGGTGGTGGGCTATACGGACAATGTGCCGATCCGCACCGTGCAGTTCCCCTCCAACTGGCACCTTTCCGAAGCCCGCGCCAAGGCGGTCGGCGAAATCCTGAGCTCCTTCACCGGGCCGGGCGCTATCCTGACCGAGGGGCGTGCCGACACCGATCCGATCGCCGCCAACGATACGCCGGAGGGCCGGGAGATGAACCGCCGCACCGAGATCCTGGTCCTGACCGATCCGAGCGAGCGGCTGAACGATGCGGGTTTGACGACACCACGTCAGGCCGAAATGCCGGATGAACCGACGGCACCTGCCGCAGGAGGCGCTTCGCGATGAACCCGCTCAGTTATTTCTATACGCTCCGCTCCTATGTGGACGCCTATGCCGGCCTCATCGGCCGCCGCTTCATCTCGATCATCTGGGTGGCGGCAATCTGTGTCGTCATCTGGTTCTACGGCTATCTCGCCGCCTATGGCGATTTCAAGCCGCTGGCGAGCGCCAGCGCCCGGCTGACGCTGATCGGCATCATCCTTACCGCCTGGCTCGCCTATCTCGTCTTCACGACCATCCGCGACCGCCGCCGCGACAAGCAGCTCGTCGAAGGTATCGAGCGGGACGCGGAAGCAGAAGCCGCGGCCAGCCAGCAAGCTGAGGTCGGCGAGATCCACGGTCGGCTCAAGGAAGCGCTGCAGCTGCTCCGCCGCATCACCAAGAAGCGCTTCGGCTATATCTACGAGCTGCCGTGGTATGTCATCTTCGGCGCTCCGGGTTCCGGCAAGACGACGGCGCTCACCAATTCCGGCCTCAAATTCCCGCTCGGCGATGCGCTCGGCAGCAATTCGGTGCAGGGGATAGGCGGAACGCGCAACTGCAACTGGTGGTTCACCGACGAGGCCATCCTCATCGATACGGCCGGCCGCTACACGACGCAGGACGATCTGAACGGCACCGCCAAGGCCGGCTGGGAAGGTTTCCTCGGCCTGCTGCGCAAATACCGGCGTTCCC
>NZ_VSZV01000323.1:20271-33051 GCF_008919455.1 Rhizobium sp. PEPV16 | reverse complement strand
GCGTGCCGGTCTATCTGCTGCTGACAAAAGCCGATCTGCTGACCGGCTTCGTGGAGTTCTTCGACGGTTTCAACAAAAGCGACCGCGAACAGGTCTGGGGCACGACTTTCGGGCTCGACGAGAGCTACAAGGCGGCGAACCTGCCGGAACGCTTCATGGAGGAATTTACCCTGCTGCAGCAGCGCGTCGATACCATGCTGATCGAACGCCTGCAGCAGGAACCCAATCCGGAATTGCGCGGCCGCATCTTCCGTTTCCCGGCAGAGCTTACCTCTTTGAAGGAGCGTCTGCACGAGGTCGTCACCGAGCTTTGCTCGGGTTCGAGGCTGGTGGAGGCGCCGCTGCTGCGCGGCATCTATTTCGCCTCCAGCACCCAGAGGGAGGAGACGGTCACCGTCCCCCGCATGCGACGCAGCTATTTCCTCTCGCGCCTCTTCAAGGAGGTGATCTTCGGCGAGGCCTCGCTGGTCGCCCGCGACAAGCGGCTTTCGGGGCGGCAGCTGCTCTTCCGCCGCGCGGCCTATGCCGCCACTGTCCTGCTGCTTGCCGTGGTGCTGACGAGCTGGACGGCCACCTACATCCAGAACACCACGGCACTGGCCGGCGCGGAAAGACGCGTCGACGCCTACGAACAACTGGTGCGTGGCGTGCCGGTTCGCGACGTTTCGGATGCGGATTTCCTGCGCATCCTGCCGGCGCTCGACAATCTCGCCGCCGTCACCACCGACTTCTCGAAGACCCGCGTCTGGCCGATAAGCCTCGGCCTCGACCAGGAAGGCAAGGTCGCCAGCCGGCAGCGCGAGGCCTATCAGCGGGCGCTGAACACGCTGCTCCTGCCGCGCATGCTGGTGCAGCTCCAGAAGGACATGACCGAGACCACCGACGTCACCCGAACCTTCGATGCGTTGAAGCTCTACGGCATGCTCGGCGGGCTCGGTCCGATGAATGCCGACTTTGCCGCGCTGGAAGCAGAAGACATGTTCACGAAGCTCTATCCCGACGAAGGCAGGGCAGCGGCCCGGCAGGCGCTGATTGCCCATGCCGATGTCATGGCGCGCGGCGCGCTGCCACCGATCGAGCTCGACAAGGCGCTGATCGCCAAGGCGCGCGAGGTCATCCGCTCGCAGAACATCGCCAGCCGCGCCTATGACATTCTGGCGGAATATCGCAGGTCCCGCGCGCTTCCCGCCTGGAGCCCGGCAGGCGCGCTGGGGCCGCTCGGCGAACAGGCTTTCGAGCGGACCTCGAAGGCGCCGCTCAACGAAGGCATTCCCGGCCTCTTCTCCGCGATCGGCTACCGCACCGTCGTTCTGCCTGGGATCACTGACGCCGCGCGCGAGGCGCTCGACGAGCAATGGGTCCGCGGCGATCCCAATCCGGCCGGTGTCACGGTCGACACAATCGCCCAGGCGACGCTTGAGCTTTACTTCGATGCCTTCGAGCAGCGCTGGTCGACGATCCTCACCGATATCAGGGTGAAGCCTTCCCAGACGATTAGCGATGCGGCGGAAACCACCCGCATCCTGGCGGGCAAGCCCGGTCCTGTCGAGACGATCACCAAATCGATCGTCGCTGCCACCGATCTGCGCGCACCCGGTGCAGAAATCGCCTCGGCCGCCGGCGACAACCTGCCAGCCTCGACCACGGCGCTTGCCAGCGCAGCGAACGCGCCCGACCCCTTCGGCCGTCTTCGCGAAGCGCTGAAGGCACGGGCCGGCCAATCGTCGCCGGCCGACCAGCCGAAGGATGCGCCGCGATCGGAGATCGGGCAGCTCGAACCGATCCTGCAAAGGGTCCAGGAGCAGCTTTCTCGCGCCACGACGTCGACCGCCGAAGTCGCGAAAGTCTTCGACGTCGACAGCCAACTCACCGACGCCAACCAGGACCTGCTGCAACAGGCCCGCAAGCTGCCGGCGCCGATCGATAGCTGGATGGCGGGACTGGCTGCGGATGTCGGATCGCTAGCAGTCAAATCCGCCCGTTCGCGCATCAGCGACGCCTGGGCTGCCGAAGGCGCGGGCTTCTGCTCGAATGTCGTCGCCGGTCGTTATCCCTTCGACCGGAAATCTCCGCGCGACGTGGCGATGAGCGATTTCATCAGGCTTTTCGGACCGGAGGGGCTGTTCAAGACCTTCTTCAAGGAAAAGCTCGAAGCCTTCGTCGACACCAGCGCCTCGCCATGGGGCTGGAAGGGCACGTTCGGCGCGACAAGCATTCCGAGTGCGGCGATCGCCCAGTTCGAGAATGCCGACAAGATCAACCGCGCCTTTTTCCCGGCCGGCAGCGAGAACCCATCGATATCGATCAACGTCAAGCCGGTATCGCTGACCGAGGCGGCCAGCGCCGTGATGCTGGAGATCGAGGGCGAACGCGTGGTCTATTTCCACGGGCCCATCCAATCGAAATCGATCACCTGGCCGTCGACCGAAGCCAGCAACGTCTCGCGCCTCGCCTTCCAGCCGGGCGGCTGGCAGCAGGCGCTGACGGAGAACGGCGACTGGTCGCCCTTCCGGCTCTTCGACGATGCCGATCTCGCCATACAGGGCGACGACCTCTTCCGGGCAAAATTCCAGCAGAACGGTCAGACGGCGGAGTTCGACGTGCAGTTCGGTTCGGTGCTCAATCCATTCCGGCTGGAGGCGCTCGGCGCCTTCTCATGCCCGGCGCAATTCTGACCGGTCCGTCATGAACGAGCGCGCCACCCTGGACCGAAGCCAAACCGAAGCCGACAGGATCGGCTTCTTCGGCAAATTGCCGAGCCATGGCGATTTCGTTTCGACGGGACTGAGCCGCCACCTGCAGGCGTCGCTCGACGTCTGGCTGCAGTCGGGGCTGCAAGCGGCGCAGCGGGAACTCGGCGAGGATTGGGAACGCCGCTTTCGCATGATGCCGGCATGGCGTTTTATCGTCGAACGCGGTCTTTGGGGGCCGGCCACCATTGCCGGCGTTCTGCTTCCGAGCCTCGACCGCGTCGGGCGCAGTTTCCCGCTGGTTATCGCCGCCCAGCTTCACGGCTTTGCCGAGCATCCGCGTCAGCTCTACCTTGATGACACCTGGTTCACGGCCGCCGAGGCGATCGCCGAAAGCTCGGCCAAGCGGGATTTCGACATCAATCACTTCACCGCGAGCCTGAAGCGACTGCGGACCCTGCGCCCAGCCGACCTCGCGGAAAACGAGACGCTGCAGGACAATGCTTCCGGCCGCGGCACGCTCTGGTGGCGGATCGGCCCTGAGGATCGGCGAGCCAAGGGGTTTCGTATCGGCGGCGCCCCGGACCCCGAGGATTTTCCGAAGCTACTGCACGAGCATTCCCCCGCGGCTTCGACAAGTCGGCAACCCGAAACGGCCGAGACACCAGGCCCTGTTATCGCCGAACCGCATCGTCCGCTGGTGATCCACCACAGCCATGCCACCCATCCCGGCACACGGCTGAGCGTCAACGCCGATGCGCTGCTCGTTTCGGAAACGCCCTCGCTTTTTGCCGTCGCCGATGGCATCGGCGACGGCACCAGCGCTGCCGAGGTCGGCAAGATCGCCGTCCATATGCTGGCTGAAACCGGGAACCAGCAGTCGATCGAAGCTCTGGTGCAGGACATCAAAGGCAAGCTTGGCCGAGCCCACGGCCTGCTTCAATCGGCCTATCTTTCCCAGGACCGCGAGCCGTCCGCCGCCAGCATCGTCGTGCTGGCCACGTTTCAGGAAAGTTGCGCCCTGCTCTGGGTGGGTGACGCCCGCTGCTATCTCCTGCGGGACGGCCTGATGCGCTGCCTCACCCGCGACCATGTGGAGATCGGCCTGCGGCGCACGCTCTCGCGCGCCATCGGCATGCGCGGACATCTTGTTCCCGAAGTCCGCTCCGGCGGATTGCAGGCCGGCGACAGGCTCCTGCTCTGCAGCACGCCCCTTCCAACCACCGTGCCCGAGCGAAGCATTGCCGAAATCCTCCTTTCCGCAAAAATCGAAAAAGCGGCTGATATCCTCGTCCAGGAGGGGCTGATTGCCAATTGCCGTGAAAACCTCAGCGCGATCGTGATCGATGTGGAGACCGATGACGGATGATCATCCAGAGATGGATTTCGAAGAGATCGCGCGACGTTTTTCGCATCTCTGGCAGGCGTTGAATCACGGTTCACCCGAGACCCGGAAAATCCTGGTAGACCGCGTCCGGGACGCGCTTGATCGGGGCGAGGCCCGGCTTCGCGACGCGGATTGCGAGATCGTCGCCAACAGCTTTATGCTCGAGGCGCTGATCCATGACGGCGCGGCCACCCGGGTCTATCGCGCCCGCCATCGCGATCTCGGAACGCTTCATGCCATCAAGATGCCGCGGCCCGACCACGCCGACGATCCCGTCCTCAGGAAACTGATGCTGCGCGAGGCGGAAATCGGAATGGCGCTCCGCCATCCCCACATTGCCGCGACACAGACCGTTCTGCGCCTTGCCGATGGGCGCCCTGCCCTGGTCATGGAATGGATTGGCAGCCGCCTTGCGGAGCTTTTGCAGGCAAGGCCATTATCGCTCGGCGAGATCACTTCAGCGATGACCTCAGTGCTCTCAGGCCTGGAGGCCATCCATGCCGCCGGTTTCGTGCATTGCGACCTGTCGCCGCTCAACCTTCTCGCCGACGGCGATCTCTCCCGTTTGAGGATCGCCGATTTCGGCATCGCGCTTGAGCGCGGATCCCGGCATGGTCAATTCGATCTTGCCTTTGCCGGCCAGCCGGATTTCGCATCCCCCGAACAGATGGCCGGTCAACCGCTCGACGAACGATCCGATCTTTACGCAGCCGGGTGTCTGCTGTCCTTGCTGCTTGGCCATTGCAACGAGGAGAGCGACGAAACCGAAGCCCTGATGGCATTGGAGAACCGCCTTTCCCAACAGCCCCCGCAGGACAGGCCTGAAAATGCAAGAGCCGCCTTGCATCTGCTCGGCGGCTCCGCAAAACGTCCTGTTGTCGATGCTTAATTGCCGCTCGACCCCGGGATCGGTGCTGCGGCCGTCGGCACGCTTTTCTGGTACACGTTGAAGAGCTTGGCAAAGTCCACCAGGCTGGCGTTGCTGGCGTAGATGATATCGCCATCCATCATCTGGAACCGCTGCATCAGCGCCAGATTGGAAACGTCCTTCAGATTGACGCGATAGATCACCGGTTTGGTGCTCACGACAGCCGGCACCGGGGTCTTGGCGTTTGCGGCAGCAACCTGCGTATAGACCGGCTGGTTGCGCAGCACATAGAAATTGCGCGCATCGGCACGATCGTCGAGCAGGCCTCCGGCTCGCCCGAGCGCCTGGGCAAGCGTCAACCTGCCCGGTTCGAATTCGAACTCGCCGACACTCTTGAAGGCGCCGAAGGCGGTGAAGGTGGGTGAATCTTTGTCAATATAGATCTGGTCGTCGGGCAGCAGGTAGACATTCTGTTTGTTGTCATCGATGACGCGCTGGAGCGGCACGGTGGCGCGCTGCTTGCCGCGCATCAGCGTGACGGTCGCGGAACCCGGGGCAGACGATGCGCCGCCTGCAAGTGCTACTGCATCGAGCACACGCTCCTTGCGGGCGGTGAGCGGGAAGCGACCGGCGGCACGCACGTCGCCATTGACGGTGATACCGCTGGAGGGCCTGTCGACCACGGTGACCACAGCCTGCGGATTGACTGCCGACCCCTTCAAGCCGGTGACGATGCGCGTCTGCAACGCCTCGGTCGAAGAATCCACCACTCGCTGTTTGCCGACGAAAGGAAGGGTCACGTTGCCCGTGGAATCGACGGTGAAGCGGCCGAGATTGAGGGTCTTGCTTTGGGTTGAGGAGAAAAGTCCCTCTTCGCCGGTGTCGAGGATCGTAACCTCGATAACGTCGCCGCGCCGTAGCCTCGTATCGGCAAAACCGCTCGAGCGCATGAGGCTGAGCCCGGGATCTGTGGCAGCATAGGCAAGCGGGGTCACCGCAACCGGACCCATCGGCGCTTCAGAGAGCCTGACCACCGGGATCCGCTCGTTACTTTGAGGGGCGGTGGCATTGTAGAAACCACCGGCGGTTGGGCCATCCGATGGCCGGGCGCAGGCACTAAGAACTGCGACAAGGACGAACGGCGCCAACTTTCGCATCAAGTATCCTTTTGGCAACATTGAGAGAATCGGAAAATATCAGCGGTGTACGACCGAGCAATACCAGTTGCACGCGAAAAATCAATTATGACAGTTCGGAGGCTGGCAGGTGTGGCTAATTGGCAACCATATTGCTGTCTGAACAGGTTCCAGTACCTGTTCCTCGGGCTCCAGTCTGGAACCAAAACCTTATCACGCGTATTCGGTCGAGAATGGCTTTCGAACGTATGACGGGTGGACAAATGGCCTTGCGCATCAAACGAATCCACGAGCCGAAAGACGACAAAGACGGCATGCGCATTCTGGTCGACCGGCTATGGCCGCGCGGGTTGAGCAAGCAGGATGCAGCGGTCGACATCTGGTTGAAGGATATCGCGCCAAGCCCGGCGCTGCGCCGATGGTTTGGCCACGACCCCGCCAAGTGGACGAGTTCCAGCGCCGGTATCGGGACGAGTTGGAGAAGAATCCCTCCGTCGTCGAGGAGCTGAAACGCCAGATTCAGCAAGCGGACACGACGCTTCTCTACGCTGCGAAAGACGTGGACCACAATCACGCCATCGTACTTCAGCGTTTCCTCAGCAAAGACTGACGCGTCGGTGACCGACGCCGATGGCAAGCTGCTTCTCTGGGTCCGAAATTTCCGGGAACCTTTTCATCCGAGCTGCATCCAATGCTCGCCTCCGAAGGCACACCACCTGTTGCCGCGGGAAGGCACTCGGTCACGACACAAGGGAGTCAGATCATGTTGAAACGAATTCTCGGCGCCACTCTGATGGTGGCCTTACTGGGGACGGCTTCGATTGCCGCCGATGCCAAGCCGACCGATCCTCAGATCGCCTACATCGCCTATACGGCGGGACAGATTGATGTCGGCTTCCCGGGGGAGCACTAAAAACTCGTGCCGATGCCGACGGCTCCTTCTTAACGCTGATCCTTTTGAGACCCCGCCTTTATATCCGGAGGCGGTCCAGTCGCCTGTGCCGCTGTCGCCCGTGAGAGGCTACGACATCGGGAGGACAATGGTGGTATCGAGAGCGTAACCCGCCCCGTATGCGGTGCGAATCCTCAGATTGCGGAGTCCTGCAAACGCTCTTCTCAGCCGGCCGATATGCACGTCAACCGTGCGGCTTTCTACAGCGTGTGGATCGGGCCAAACGCCTTCGATGAGTTGCTCGCGGGTACTGATCTGCCCCTGTTTTTCGAATAGGAATCTAAGTATTCTCATCTCGATAGGCGCAAGAGCTATTCTCTTGCCTGAAACCACGACGGCTTGCGGACCAAAGACAATGTCGGCGGCGGCAGCAAAGTTTGGCAGAGTCGAAGCCTCCGACCGCGGGCTTATGCCGTGGAGAAAGGCGAGAAGCTTTGAAGGCGACAAAGGACGCGTGATGCCTTCGTCCAGCCCGGCCTTGATCAATTGCAAGTGCTGGGCACGTGTGTCCTCGCCAATAAGTGCCGCCACCGGAAGCCTTGAATCTTTCAAGAGCGCACAAAAGGGCGCAACATCACTCGGCCAGCCTGCACAATCCAGGATCACGGCGGAAAGCTCTGCTGATGTACGGGCGTCCGCCACATCGTCGTCACTTGCTGCTAGACGAGCTTCAAAACCTTCACTACGCAGAATGTGCGCGAGGAGTAGATAAAGCTCGGCGTTCTGCGAGCAAACCAGAATGACGGGAGCCGTGTCGATTGCCTTTTTCCTCGCCTGTGAACCGAGCTCAGCTCGGCGCGAACTCGCCACCGTTGACATCTATAATGGCTCCATTGACGAACCCGGCATCCTCCGATGCCAGAAACGCGATCACTGTCGCGACGTCGTCCGGAGCTCCTGGCCGACCAGCCGGAATACGGGCTAGCGCGTCGATGTTGATCTTGCTTTGTGAGGAGCCTGTCAGCGGCGTCAGGATGCGACCAGGCGCCACGACATTCGATGTTATGCCATAGGGACCATATTGAGAGACCAGCACGCGGGACAATCCTGAAAGTGCTGCTTTAGACGTCGCATAACCCGCGCCGGCGATCCGTGGTCTCGTCCGGGACGATCCGCATCAGTTCAGCGCCCGCGGTCACCACTTGGCCGACCGTGGTGATGGCTGATGTCTGGACGATGCCCTTGATCGGGCTTTTGATCGTCATCGACTCCAGCCGCTTGGCAGCCTTGATCAGCTGCTGTTCCTTCTCATCGATCTCGCGCGATGCTGCCGCCTGCTTCTCAGCCTTGTCGGCGACGTTGTTGCGCCACGCCGCCATTTGTTTTGCCAAATCAGATCACGAATGTTTCCAGCCGCGCTCGACGCGGCGCAGAGAAGAGACTTGTCTCTTACCGTTTCGCAGTTCTGCCATATATTTGAAAATATGAGAGTCCGGCGGACGATTGTGTGGCGTTTGGAGCTTTGGCGGTGGATGCCGTCAATCCTTGCTTTGCTGCTGACGTTGTTCTCGGCTTTGGGCCTGGCGACGCCCGCATCCGAAGCTGAGCGTGTCGTTATAGTCCTGAAGATCAACGGGGCGATTGGCCCGGCGATGGCCGACTATGTAAGACGCGGCCTTCAACGAGCCAGTGAACGTGGCGCCAGCCTGGTTGTCCTGCAGATCGACACGCCAGGCGGTCTCGACACGTCGATGCGCGACATCATTCGTGCGATCCTTGCCTCCTCGATACCGGTCGCGAGTTTCGTTGCACCCAGCGGAGCGCGAGCCGCCAGCGCCGGCACCTATATTCTTTACGCAAGCCATATCGCGGCAATGGCACCGGGCACCAATCTGGGTGCGGCGACGCCGATCGCGATTGGCGGCCGACCATCCGATGATGACCGGAACGACAGCCCTGATACGACCGGCAAGCAGCGGCAAGTGCCGCGCGATGCCGGCAAGGCAAAGGCGATCAACGATGCGGTGGCCTATATCCGCGGGCTTGCGGAACTGCGCAATCGTAACGCCGACTGGGCGGAGCGCGCCGTGCGCGAGGCCGCGAGCCTTTCCTCCGTCGCAGCTCTGCGTGAGAAGGTCATAGATTTCGGGGCGGCCGATATAAACGATCTCCTGGCACAGGCGCAGGGCCGGGTCGTGCGGGTCGGTCAGACGGATGTCCGGCTGGAAACATCGGGGCTCATCGTCCAAGAACTTGAACCGGACTGGCGAACCCGCCTGCTTTCGGTGATCACCGATCCGAACATCGCGCTGATCTTGATGATGGTCGGTATCTACGGCCTGATCTTTGAATTTCTGACGCCCGGGACGCTGGTGCCGGGAACGATCGGCGGCATCTGCCTGCTGCTTGGTCTCTATGCTTTGGCCTTGCTGCCGGTGAGTTTTGCGGGCCTCGGGCTGATTATTCTCGGCGTGGGTCTGACGGTGGCCGAGGCGCATTCGCCGTCCTTCGGTGCACTCGGCCTCGGCGGCGGCATCGCACTGGTGCTCGGCGCTACCATCTTGTTCGACACGGACATATCCGGGCTTAAGGTTTCCTGGTCGGTGCTTGGCGCAATCGCCGTCGCCTGCCTCGCTCTTAGCCTTCTCATTGCCCGTCTCGCCTTCATCTCGCGCTGGCACGATGTCGTCACCGGCGGCGAGCAGATGATCGGAATTTCAGGCAAGGTCGACACCTGGACGGGCATCTCGGGCTACGTCATCGCCCATGGCGAGCGCTGGAAGGCCGTTTCAACTGAGCCGCTTGCCGCCGGCGACCGCGTGAAAGTGACCGGCCGGGATGGGTTGACGCTCGAAGTGGTCCGCAGTTCGCAGGAGGCCTAACGGCCTTCAGAATGCAGGAGGAAAAGTCATGGGCATGTTTGCAGATCTCGCCTTCTATCTTGTGATCATCTTTGTTCTGCTCGTCGTCTTCGCATCTGCGATCAAGATCCTGCGGGAATACGAACGCGGCGTGGTTTTCACGCTTGGCCGTTTCACCGGTGTCAAGGGGCCTGGCTTGATCCTGCTCATCCCCTATGTCCAGCAGATGATGCGGGTCGACCTGCGCACGCGGGTGCTCGACGTGCCCGGCCAGGATGTCATTTCGCATGACAATGTTTCGGTCCGCGTCAGCGCGGTGATCTATTTCAGGGTCGTCGATCCCGAGAGGTCGACGATCCAGGTCGAGGATTTCATGATGGCGACGAGCCAGCTCGCCCAGACGACACTGCGCTCGGTGCTCGGCAAGCATGACCTCGACGAGATGCTGGCGGAACGCGACAAGCTCAACATCGACATTCAGGAAATCCTCGATGCCCAGACCGATGCCTGGGGCATCAAGGTCGCCAATGTGGAGATCAAACATGTCGACATCAACGAATCGATGATCCGTGCAATTGCCCGTCAGGCGGAAGCCGAGCGCGAGCGGCGCGCTAAGATCATCAATGCCGAAGGCGAGCAACAGGCTGCAGCCAAACTGCTTGAAGCAGCCGAAATCCTCGCCAGGCAACCCGAGGCCATGCAACTTCGTTATTTGAGTACATTGAACGTCATCGCCGGCGAAAAGACCTCGACGATCATATTTCCATTTCCGATGGAGTTCGGCAATTTGATGCCGCCCAAACCGGACCGATGACGACGCCTTGAATGCGTTGTTTTTGCCGATGGAGCGATGGTCCTGCGGTCAAGGTGTCAGCTAAGAAGTGCGTTTGAGATCTTCATCGGCAATGCCATAACCTGCGAAGCGGTGGGCGATCATCGAGCCGTGCAAAATGCCCGCCTTGAACGATGTGAGAGGCCTACACCTGATAACTTCATCCAAGTAACGAGATCCCGCGCTCCGAGCATCACTTGAACGCAATACTAAGCGCGCTAAAAAACTCGAGCATGATGTCATTGACGGCACGCTGGCGCAAAATCCGGGCTTCAAGCGACCTGTCAGATCACCTAGGAAGCTTCGCAGTGTTCCTGAACTCGTTCTCCCGAAAACAAGCCGCCCGAGACGCCGTGAGTAGCAGATCGCTGCCACAGCGCTAAGACGCGGTCACGAACCACATCGCCTTTCGAGAGACGACGGGCATGACGCCATATCAATGGCTTGTGAGCCAACGAATAGATCGCGCCCGCACCCTGCTGCGCACCTCGAACGCTCCGCTCGCCGAAGTCGCCATCGCCTGCGGCTTCGCCGACCAAAGCCATTTCACACGGGTTTTCGCAAGTATCGTTGGGGCGACGCCCGGCAATTGGCGGCGTAGCGTGTAGTCCGTAACTCGTCTTTTACGTGTGCCGCCTTATAGTCGCTGATCGAAATTTCCGGCCAGCATGCCAAAGGAACTATCGGCATTTTCTTTTCCGGACATTGATCGTCATGGCGTGTGCCACCAGTGTGCATACTGTCGTCTTCCGCATCCGCAATCAACACGCCTTGCGGTGGGGCAGACCGTAAAGACCGCGATCGCCAGGTAGCTGGTGATGCGAGAAATACCGAGCAGCAACCGCCTCCTGACCTTTTGATGAATGGCGCCATCAGAAGGAAATTGAGGAGTGCAGGCAATAAGCCCAACAGGGAGAAGCATAAAAGTGCGATGGCGACGCCGAGTGAGTTGTCGCCCGCTACCTCAAACGGCTTAGCAGTTCCTGTGCTAAGGCTGGTGCAGACGCCGGGTTCTGACCGGTTACCAATTCCCGATCCACGATGACGTGTGCCGCAAACGGTGCCTCGGCCCGACTGAACCGGCCGCCTGCCTGGGTGAGGGCGTCCTGCGGGTAGAACTTCATCTCGCCGCCATTCAGCAGCCCTTTCGCCATTTCCTCTTCCCGGTTGCTGAAGACGGTGAGCTTGTAGCCAGCATAGATCCAGTCGGCGGTCGCATCCGCCGTTCCCGTCGCCTCGAACTGACTAACAAAACCCTTCGCGTCTGCCATGGTAGAAAGCAGTGCAATGGGGCCATGGCAGGCCAATGCGGTGGTCTTGCCTTTTTCATGGAAATAGGTGAGCACTTTGCCGAGGTCGGGGCTGACCAGCAGGTCCTGCATGGGCGCGTGACCACCTGGAATATAGACCGCATCGAAGTGGTCGTAGCCAATCTGTTCGATACGGGCGAGGCTGACGACCGGTGACCGGCCGCTCGACAGCAGACCGAGTTCCGACAGTTGCTTCTCGCTGTCTTTGAACTCGGCTTCGTCGCCACCGAAATACATCTTGTCGATGGACGTCTTGTCGACCGAGGGGGCGGTCCCCTTTGGCGTGGCGAACGTAACGTCGTGGCCGGCTTCGAGCAGTGCCTTCACCGGCTGCATCAGTTCATTGAGGTAGAAGCCGGTTTTAAATAACATGCCGTCCTTCAGGTCGAGACGGTCGGAGTCGGACAGGACGATCAGCACGTTTCCGGCATGGGCGTTGATGGCGCCGGTACCAAGTGCAAGAGCGAGAGCTAGACTGCGCAGCAATTTCATGGGTTCCTCCGATTGGATGAATGTCCGTTTTGGGAAAAGAGGGATTCGCGGCAGCTCAGCCGGCCACCTTGATGAGGCGATGCAGGGCGAAGTCGGCAAAATAGTCGCCGACGCCACTCGCCTGAAACCGCTGCATCGCGGCGCTGTCCATATGGGCGCGCCACTGCGCTTCGCTTTGCCAAGTTTCGACAAAAATGCGCACACGGCTGTCATCCAGCGACTGATGCAGTTCATAGCGAAGGCAGCCATCTTCGGCCAAGGTTTCGGTGACCAGCTTTTCCTGAGCGGCGCCAAGAGCCGCCTCCTTGCCCG
>NZ_VSZV01000323.1:5109-20261 GCF_008919455.1 Rhizobium sp. PEPV16 | reverse complement strand
CGTTGACATCTATAATGGCTCCATTGACGAACCCGGCATCCTCCGACACTAGGAAAGCGATCACGGCAGCGACATCCTCCGGCATACCGAGCCGACCGGCCGGAATACGAGCGAGTGCGTCGACGTTGATCTTGCTTTCGGGAGAGCCGGTCAGTGGCGTCAGGATGCGGCCTGGCGCGACAACATTCGATGTTATGCCATAGGGACCATATTCAGAGACCAGCACGCGAGACAATCCCGACAGTGCGGCTTTGGACGCCGCATAGCTCGCGCCGGCGATCCGTGGTCTTGTCCGACCGGCAAGAGATCCAATCAATATGATTCGTCCAAAACCGCTTTTCTTCATGCCAGGCAGAACAGCGCGGCAACACAACATCGTCCCGGTCAGGTTGACGGCCAGCACGTCGTTCCACTCCTCAAGAGTAAGGTCAGAGACGTTAAGAGGACCGTCTGGACCTTTTGGCGAGATCCCGGCGTTGCAGACGAGAATCCCAGGTGCGCCCAGGTCACGGGCAACTTCGCCGAAAAAGGAACTGATTGCCGACGGTTCGCGGAGATCAACCCTTCTCGCAAGCGAGCGCTCTGGTCCGAAAGCCTCAGCAAGCGCGGCGCCTGCGGCCATGACGCTAGCCTCGCCATGGCTGAAGACGGCAACCCGATGACCGGCCCTGAGCAGACGAAATGCGGTGGCAAGACCGATCCCAGTGGTGCCACCGCTGATAACCGCTACATGTGGGCCGCCGTCAGCGCTCATGCCGCGTGATCCATTGCAGCAAACAGCGACAGCGGTGGATGGGCGCCCGCCTCTGTCATGACCTCAATCAGCAAGGGACTTTCTCCAGAGAGACCGCGCTCAAGGTATCGAGGAAGATCGGCGGGATTTGAGATGCGGACTGCAGGGCAACCGCAAGCTTCCGCAATCTTCCGATGATCGACATCCGCAAAGCTGCAGGCCGTCGTGAAGCTGCCGAACTTGACAGTTTCGGCATCACGTTGGAATCCAAGAATCCCGTTGTTCAACACGATAATCAGTACGGGAAGCTTGCTCCGTACCATGGTTTCCAGCTCCGCCCAGCTATGCGCGAAACCGCCGTCCCCTACGATGGCAACGACTGGGTTGTCCGGTTTTGCCGCTTTTGCGCCGAGCGCAAGTGGCAAGCCCCATCCGAGGCCAGCAAGGCCCCGCGGAGACAGGAAGCGCATACCGGGGGAAAGGGCCCGCAACTGGCCGGCTATCCACATCGACGAATAGCTGGCATCTGAAACAACGGTCGTATCTGCCGTCAGCACTTGCTGAAGGTCGCACATGACCCGTTCGGGACGGATCGGACTCTTGTCCGAACGGGCGACAGATTGCCGCTCCGTGTCAAATGCGCGCCAGAAACCAGCAATCCGAGCCGTCAGCTTACTGCGCTGCGACGAGCGGTACGAGAGATCGCGTCGGGCAAGCACGCTTCGAAGCGCGCTGATGGTTTCGGCCGCATCGCCTGCCAGTCTGACCGCTTCGTAGTTGCGCCCGATTTCGGTGGGATCGACATCGATGTGGATGACTGATGCGGACCGGGGGACTTGGCGCCAACTGTCAGTGCCATTCTGATTGGTTCGTGTTCCGACCAGAATGACGAGATCAGCCTCTTCGACAAGGGCAAGCGTGTGCCGTCCGAGCGATCGCGGACCGACGAGAGCGCCGAGAACGCCGGCTGACAGCGGGTGGTATTCGTCGACCGCGCCTTTTCCCATATTGGTCGTTAGCACGGGAAGCGAGGCTTCGTCCTGTAGCCCTGAAAGCTCGCCCGCGGCATGGCTTGCATGGACGCCTCCTCCAGCGATGACGATGGGTGCCTGGGCTGCGGCTATCATCGAGGCTGCGCGCTCGATGTCGCTATCGCGCGGACGCAACCGATCGAGTGGCCAGTGGCCAAGCACAGCCTCCCGACGAAAGAGCGAAGGGGCTATCTGCTCCCGCAGGAGGTCGGCGGGGAGCAGGAGAGCTACCGGTCCCGGCCGGCCCGAGGCGGCTGCGGTGAAGGCAGCATCGACATAGTCGTCGATCCGCTCAGCAACCAGCACCTTGCGCACCCATTTCGTGCAGGATTGGAATAGGATGAGATGATCGAGTTCCTGGAATGCATTGCGATCAGCCTGATCTCGTTCGACATCCTGGACGAGAGCAACGAGCGGAACGCTAGCCTTCAGCGCTTCGGCCAGCGGCGGAACGAGAAGCGTTGCGGCAGGTCCGTTCTGCGCTGCTACCACACCGACCTTGCCGGATAGCCGCGCATAGCCATCGGCCATGGTCCCTCCCATGTTTTCCTGTCGGTAGGCGATTTGACGGATGCCAATTGCTTCGGCCGCAAGGATAACCGCTGAGGGCAGGCTCTGAGCGAAGATATGGGAGACGTCATGCCTCTTGAGGGAAAGAGCGATACGCTCGGCGACGGTTAAATTTTCAGTTGCCATGGTCAAATGCCTGCTTCGGTAGGGTTTTTTTCGAGGGTTGAAAGGAAGTCTGCGAAGGTTGATGTGATCGCGTCACCATCTGCTGTCGTCATTGCTGTCGAAAGGCAGGCCGCAGCACCGTTGGGAAGCAGGATGCCGCAATTGAGGAAATGCCTGGAGAGGCGATCCATCAACTCGGCCTCTTCCGGCGCGAGGTATGCCTCGCGGAAGTCCCCTGGCTGCTTCCCTTTCGGATGGATTCGAAACAGGGATGCAGCTCCCGTTACGCTAAAGGCTGCGCCGTGACGCTCGATTTGATTTCGAAGGCCGGCCCGGATGCGGTCGCCAAGGCTCTCGAGTGAGCCGAAAGCGGCTTCCGTCATCGCCTCCATAGCGACCCGGCCTGCGACCATCGATACGGGATTTGCGGAAAATGTACCGCCTTGCGGCAGCAGCGGTTTACCGCTGTCGCTTGCGAAGACCCGCATCACCTCCTTGCGCCCACCGATCGCCCCGACAGGAAAACCTCCGCCGATTATCTTGCCAGCGGCAATTAGATCGGGCTGGAGATCATAGCGCGCTGAAGCACCCAAATATGACTGCCGCAGATTAAGAACTTCATCGGCAACAATGAGAATCCCGTACTGCTTTGCGATCGCGCCGACCGCGGCAACGAAGCTCGGCTCAGGAGCGATCAACCCGGCGCGGCTCGGCATCGGATCAATCAGGATACAGGCCAGTGCGGGAGCAGCCGAAGCGATCCGACGCTCCAGATCGGCAACGTCATTGAAGCGGATAACGGTCACCTCCTCGCCAACCGAAGCCGGCATACCGCGATAGGCGGGGACGGCTAACGACCGCAGAGGGTCGTTCCATATAGCCGGCGACACCGCCTGCCCTGCTTCCGCCCAATCGTAAGCGCCGTGATAGGCGCCTTCGATGCGTGCGATACCCGGCCGACCCGTGAAGGCGCGGGCGGCCTTGATCGCAAACATCACAGCCTCGGTCCCGCTGTTGACGAAGCGAATATGTTCGATCGCTGGAATGCGTTCGATCAAAAGCTCGGCCAGGGTAATCTCGTGCTCAGTCGGGTTGGAGAAACAGGTTCCACGATGAAGCAAATCTGCAACCGCATCGGCAACGGGAAGAAAGCCGTGTCCGTGTATCAGCGTCGTGAAATTATTATTCAGGTCAAGGAGGTGATTGCCGTCGACGTCGATGAGGTAGGCCCCCTCTCCGCGCGAAATGTAAAGCGGGCTGGGCTCGTGATCCACCGTGACCCGCGTGATCCCGGTCGGAAATACACGGCGACCCTTTATGAAGAAATGTTCGGACCGCGACCGGGAAATTCCCCGGCCGCTGCGCAATAAATCAGGATGAAACATTCGATCTTCTCCGGCAAACAGGTCGCGGTGCAACCCTTCATAATTTTGTTATAACAAAAATCATGAACCCGAAGAAGTTGCAACAAAAAAATCAGTTGCCGCTGCTATTTCCGGCTGAGACGCTCCTGTGCAGTTTTTTTCATGCGCCGATAACCATCACGAATGTCGTTTTCCATTGCCGCCCGGACAGCAGACGGATCTTTATCCACCAGCCCCTCTATCGCGGCCATATGATTGTGGACACCGTATTTTGCTTCCGCAAACTCTGGATAAAGGTCATGGAACGAAGCGCCGACCCTTAACCACAGGGCCTCGATAGTCGAAAGGAGGTGCGGCATCTCGCAAAGACGGTAGATCGTAAAGTGAAATTCCTTGTTGTCGTGAAGAGCGTCGGCGTAGCGCTTTTCATTGAGTGACAGTGTGATTTTCTCTTGCAGGGCCAAGAGGTTGTCGATTACCGCATTGGTCGCACAGGGCGCGCCTTTTTCAGTCGCCAACCCTTCAAGCGCAAGCCGCATCTGCGTGACCTCGTAAAGCGCTAGAAGATCCAGATGGGGGACGATAACGGTTTTAGGACCCACCATGACGAGAGCGCCCTCGAAGACCAGCCGGTTGATTGCCTCGCGTGCCGGTGTGGCCCCGACGTTCAACATTTCGGCAACCGTGCGAATCGGCAGCTTGTGACCTGGCTTGTAAACACCGCGCGTGAGCTGCTCTTTGATGGATGAATAGGCGAAGTCGCTGAGGCGTCCAGACTGCAAATCCGACGCCGACGATTCCTCTCCAGTTGTATTTTCGTTCAAATTTGACCTCCAAGCGTTGACATCTTCACAGTTTTGTTGCAACAAAAATGAATTGCATAAAAACACTGACGTGATGTGACAGCATAACGTCATCGCGAATATTAGCAACGCCTTGGCCGAGCAGGCCATGCCCGAACACCTGCCGGTCTTGCCGGCATGACACTCAAAGCACCTGGCGCCGCACGAGCGGAGCCGGGAGGGTTCAATGCGTGGCAAAGCACGCAAATGAGGAGATTTCATTTTGATTGGTGCGCCTGTTTTCATCGATCGCATAGGCAAGGTCTACGGCAGCCAGACTGCCGTTGGCGCAGTGACCCTGGATGTTCCGGCAGGCGAATTCCTGTCGATCCTCGGTCCGTCCGGATCGGGCAAGACGACGCTTCTGACAATGATCGCCGGTTTCGAAAGCCCATCTGCCGGGCGCATCATCATCGACGGGCGCGATGTCACCGCCGTATCGCCCGATCGCCGCAATATCGGGATGGTCTTCCAGCGGTATGCCTTGTTCCCACATTTGACCGTCGCCGAAAATATAGCCTTCCCCCTGAAGATGCGCGGCATCCGCAAGGACCTCAGGGCAGAACGGGTTGGCCAGGCGCTCCACCTCGTCCAACTCCCGGACTATGCCAAGCGCTATCCCCACGAACTTTCCGGCGGCCAGCAGCAGCGGGTGGCGGTCGCGCGAGCAATCGTGTTCGAACCGCCTGTTCTCTTGATGGACGAGCCACTCGGGGCACTGGACAAGAAGCTGCGCGAATCCATGCAGATCGAGATCAAGCAGCTTCAGCGGCGCCTTGGTGCAACGGTCATCTACGTGACGCACGATCAGGAGGAGGCGTTGACGATGTCCGACCGGATCGCCGTTATGGCAAAAGGGCAACTCGCGCAGCTCGGAACCCCGGCGGACCTTTACTGTAATCCGCAGAGTGCCTTTGTCGCCGATTTCATCGGCAAGATGAACTTCCTGACTGGAGAATTCCTGGGGGAGACCGCCGACAGCCAGACGATCAGACTGGGTGACGACGTGGTCATTGATACGCCTGCCCATGGTTTCGAGGGTTCGGCAAAGATAGGTGATCGCGTTCGGCTCGCGCTACGGCCTGAGCGCCTTGGCCTTGCAGCGCGTGGCGCAGGGGGACAGAACGCCCTCCCCGGCCGGATCGAAACGTCGGTCTTTGCGGGCTCCTTCGACCTTCATCTCGTTCGCTCCGATTTCGGAACCGGAGAGATCATTCAGGTCCAGATCCCTGCTGATGGTAAGCGGGTGCCCTTTGCAATGGGGGAGCTCGTGGATGTCATCGCCGAACGCGACGGCCTGCGGCTCTTTGCGGTCGCGGAGGCATGAATGACCATGGCCGTCGATAATCTACCCCTTGCATCAACCCGTCCACCAAGCTGGATTTTCTCACGCTCGGCGCGCCAGTATTCGCACGCCCTGACGCTCCTGCTTATTGCGCCGTTGATGCTCTTACTGGCCGGAGGCTTCATCTATCCAATCGGCCGGCTCGTCTCTTTGAGCCTAATGGCGCCGGGATTCACGCTGGAGCATTACGAGCGGATCGTCACCGAGCCACTCTACATGGAAGTCCTGCTTCGCACGTTGCAGACGGGTGCAATCGTCACGGTGGCGAGCCTGCTGCTTGGATATCCGGTTGCCTTTCTCATGGCGAGTTCCAAAGGCAAGTCTGCATTGATCGTCTCAGCGGCGGTGTTCGTGCCGCTATGGACCTCAGTGCTGGTGCGATCCTACGCCTGGATCGTGCTGCTGCAGCGAAACGGCATCGTTAACGATCTACTGATCGAGAGCGGCCTCATTAGCAGTCCTTTGAAGCTCATCTATACGGAAGGCGCAGTGATCCTTGCGATGACGCATGTTCTCATGCCCTTCATGATCCTGCCGATCTACAACGCACTTCGCACTATTCCTGCCGAGTACGCCCAAGCCGCCCGCAATCTCGGCGCCGGGCCGGTCGGCGCTTTCCTGCGCGTGACCTTGCCGCTCAGCTTGCCTGGAATCTTTGCCGGGTGCGTCATGTGCTTCATCCTGGCGATTGGCTTTTATATCACGCCGGCACTCGTCGGCGGGCCTGGAGCATTGATGATGGCAACGCTGATCGGCCAGCAAACCACCGTCCTGCTTGACTGGCCATTTGCCGCAGCGCTCGCGACCGTCCTTCTGACCACGACTCTGGTCTTTGTCCTTGTGTTTCGCAAGGCGCTTTCCGTTAGCAAAGGAATGAACAGTGTCAATTGAGCCCGCAGTCACCGCCTCATTCGCCCCCTCTCCCGTCAACAGCACGCATCGGCCTTACGCCAAAGCGGCATTGCGGCTCCTTGGAGTTTTCCTGATCGGAGCAATCCTGTTCTTCCTGGTCCTGCCGACGTTACTCGTCATCCCGATTTCGCTGAACGACAGCAGCTATATCGAGCTCCCGCCGAAGGGCCTGACGTTTCGCTGGTATATCGACTTTTTAACCGATCCGGACTGGCGCGCAGCAACGATCTTCAGTCTGCAGATTGCACTGGCGACAACGGTCGCTTCAACGGTTATCGGGACATTGGCCGCCATCGGGCTCGTTCGCGGCAATCTCCCGGGAAAGACCCTTCTGCAGGCACTATCGCTGGGGCCAATGATCGTTCCCCATGTTGTCTTTGGCGTTGCCCTTTATCTGGTTTTTTCCCCTCTCAGCCTGACCGGCAATTTCGCTGGTTTCCTGATCGCGCACACCGTGCTTGCGGTTCCCTACGTCATCATCACCGTATCGGCGGCACTCGAGCGCTTCGACACGTCACTCGAACTTGCCGCACTGAATTGCGGGGCAAGCCGGAGCCGCGCCTTTTTCAGCATTGTGCTCCCTAACATCGCGCCGGCGGTGGCTGCAGCTTCGGTCTTTGCGTTTCTGGCGTCGTTCGATGAGGCAACAGTCGCCTTCTTCATTTCCGATACCGGCGGAAAAACGATCAGCCGCAAGATGTTCGAGGACATCGATTTCAATCTCACCCCGGTCATAGCGGCGGTTTCGACGCTGCTCGTCGCGGTATCGCTGCTGCTCATGGGGACCATTCATCTCCTTACCGGCCGCGGGGAGGATTAACGTGATCATATCAATCGGAGAGAGGAACAACCGATGAAAAAGCGAACGAAGATCAAGCCACTGCTTGCGGCTTGCCTCATGCTTGCTGGTGCGGGGGCGGCGCAAGCCGAGGAGCAGGTCATCATTGCGACCACAGGCGGCGCCTACGATGCCGCGCTTCGAAAATTCTGGTTCGAGCCGTTCACCGAAAAGACCGGCATCAAGGTTGTTTCGGTCGCGGCAACGAATGCCGAGATGCGGGCGAAAGCTGCGGCCATGGTCAAGACCGGCAACGTGACCTGGGACCTTTACCCGGACGGCGAGATCCAGGCGAGCGCTGAAGCGCATCGGCTGACATCTGAAGACCTGACCGAGTTTTGCAAGTCTTTCCAGGGCCGGCCAGATCTGACCGAGGATGCCTGCGTCAGCGCCGGGGCCAGGCTTTTTTCGACCGCAACGCTGATGGCCTACGACCCGACCGGCTTCAAGAGCGGAAATCCGTTGAGTTGGGCCGATATGTGGAACGAGACGAAATTTCCCGGTGGCCGCTCGTTTCCAAATTTCGACGATCCGTGGCGGGTCATGGCTGCAGCGCTCCTCGCCGATGGCGTTGCGCGCGAGAAGCTCTTTCCACTCGACGTCGATCGCGCCCTCAAAAAGCTCGACGAGATTCGCCCGGCGATATCCCTCTGGTGGAAGACCGGTGATCAGAGCGTTCAGGGCTTTCGCAACGGCGACTATAGCATCGGGCAGATCTGGCTGACGCGTGCAAATACACTGAAGGCGGAAGGACGCCAGATCGCCTGGTCCAAGCAGGCCTCGTTCCTCGTCGGTGATCGCTTGACGATCATCAAGGATGCGCCGAACCGCGGAAATGCGTTGAAGTTGATCGGCTACTGGCTTGATCATCCGGAGGTGCAAGCCGGCGTGTGCGACGAACTCCTTTGCACGCCGCCAAGCCGCAAGGCGATCGATTTGATGTCGCCGGCTGCACGGGCGGCCCTGCCGAGCGACGAGGACATCCGGGACTACATCGTCATCCCGGACGCCAAATGGATCAACGACAATGCCGCGATGATGCTCGAGCGTTGGAATGCCTGGATCCGATGACGATCCACCTCCGGGCGGCGTTGCCGCCCGGAGGTGTGGAGACGGATCTTATCCCTTGAGAGCAAGGTTGAGGGCAGCGGCGGCTTCGCGCACTTCGGACGCCGTGTGGCCGGCAGTCGGGCATATCCGCAGCCCTGCCCTTCCCTTGGCGACTGTCGGGAAGAAAATGGCCGACGTATAGTAACCGGAATCAAGTACCAGTCTGGCAGCGCCGATTGCCGCAAGCTCGTCACCGACGACGACGGTCCTGATCGGGAGTCGGGACCCTGCCTGTGCGGTCGGCACCAGTTCGTCGAAAAGAGAGATATGTTCTGCGAGTGCCCTTTGCCGCACGCCCAGTTCCGGTGTGCGATGGATTGAGTGCGAGGCGAGAGCTGCACCGATCGCCGCAACATTGATGGAGGCCGAGAAAGCATGCGCGAGAGCAAAGCGCCGGAAGATTTCTTCCTGGAGCGCCGTTGCGAGCATCAGCATGCCGCCTGAGGCTCCGAAACCCTTACCGAGCGAGGCTGCGATGATCGTCCGCTCGCCGAGACCCTCGGGCATTTGTGAACGGGCAAACCCCTCACCTCTTTCGCCGAAGATCGATATGCCGTGAGCATCATCGATGTAAAGGAAGAGGCCGTATCGCTCCTGAAGCTCGCGCAACTCCTTTATTGGCGCACACCCGCCCATGGAATACACACCGTCGCAAACATAGGCGACCGTATCATTATGACGGCAAATATCTTCGAGCGCCTGAAGATCGTTGTGGCCGATCGTGCGGACCTCGCATTCTTCGGCAACGATGGGCTTGTTGAAGGCAAGCGTCGCATGTGCAAGCCGGTCGAATACCATGACCGGTTTTGTGCCGCGGGTCAGGACTCCGGACGCAATCAGCGGAAGCGCGCTCAAGTTGGCGGCAAGCACAGTCGTGTAGGTAATCACCCTCGCGCCAAAGAGATCAGAAAGAGCATCTTCGAGGTCTCCGAGGGCTGCAAAATTGAGCCGCGTGCGGGCGCACGACCAATGCAGAGTCCCGTAGCGCCGAACGGTCTCGATTGCGCCTTCGATGATTGAGGGATGATTGTCGAGTCCGAGGTACGAGCAGCGGACGAAGTCGATGACGCGCTCCGATCTGCCCCCCGAAACTGGCAGTTCCACCGCTCGTCCATCGGACGGATGGACATAGAGTGCCATCAGGCCGTCAAGATGGGCGGCTGCAAAGTGGGGACTTGCGTGGCTAATCAGGCCCGCGGTGTTTCTGTGCGATGTTTTCGCCGATCCGGCGCCCGAAGCTACTTCTTGCATGCTGTCCTCCCAAAAAGCCCTACCAAGACTTCACGCTATGCGCGAGGTGGTAGTTTATGCAACGAAGGCAACGGCAAATTTTCGGGACGTTTCAGTGAAGATGTGAACGTGGCGAAGTTCACATGCTTTAGGAGATCTCGAAAGCGTATCCTTCCTTCGGTACGGTGCGGATCACATCGCGGCCAAGGACCCGCTTCAATGCACGCCGGAGGCGGCCGATATGAACATCGACTGTTCGCGGCTCGACGAATACCGTCGGTGGCCATGCAACAGCTATTAGTTCCGCACGGCTGAGAACGCGCCCCGAGTCACCCACAAGAGCACTCAATAGACGGAACTCGATCGGGCTCAGATTGACCGGCGTGCCTCGCACCAGAACACGCCGGCTGCTGACGTCGAGCTTCACATCATCAAATATTGGAGCAAGGCGGCTAGTCGCTTCGCCAGAGGAATTGCCTATTGTACCTTGGAGGTAAGACAGCAGCCGTTCCGGCGGCATTGGCCTTGTAAAGCTCTCATCTACGTTGGCTTTCAGGATGTCGAGATAGGCGGCCTTTTCGGCAACGAGCGCTATGAGCGTGACGTTGCTGGCAAGTCCCCTTTCCTTCAGACCCGACGCGATATCAGCCAGAATTTGTGAACCCGGCTGGCAGTCGACGATGATAGCTGCAGCGTCACGGTCCACGGCAGTAGCTACCGCCTCGCTCGGAATATCGACGAGCATCGTCCTGTATCCGGCTCCCTTCAAGATGTATGACAGCATCAAATAATAGTCAGCGTCTTGGGATACGATCGCCAGAAGTTCGCTCATCGTCTCGCCCCGCCAGTTGCTGACCTTACCGCGACTGCTTTTGATACCACAAAACTTTCAGAAAACTGCCTCATGTTGATGGAACCTCATGCCCTGGCTCGTAAAATGTGCGCAACAGAATCGCATAAGCGCTATCATTACGGGTATTTTTATAGCTTGCCTTTCTATTTTGTTACAACATAATGTTGAGAGCGCGAAGAATCTCGCGCCAGAGCGCATATTGCCAGGGACGGCACGTGATCGTGGCCCACTCGGTGGGATCGACGTCCGGCATAATTTGATGGCCTGTTTCCGGACGGTTACGGGGCTTTTAATGCGCGAAATGTTCAAGAAGTTCTCAACCGGCAGCGCTGCGGCGACACCGGATTTTTGGAGTGATGCAGATGTCGGGGAGATAAGTACGGCTGCCCGATCGCTTTACGGACAAGATGCGAAAACAGCGGCTGCCTGGTGCGCACTATGCGCGCGCTACGACGGCCGCTCAGGTGATTTCACCTTTTGGGTAGGCGTTTTCAAAGATCTGGGGACGGAAGAGATTGTGGATTTCCAAAAGCAAAGGCAGGCTTCGTAATGACGCTGGAGGTATCTGAACGTGCGCGTTTAGCTTCGCGAGAGTAGCGCCTGCCTCGAGCGGTAACCTCCACTGGATTTCTCGCCTTGCCAAATTTTGCCATGCTGGCTATTTTAGCCCAATGAGCACTATGAATATTTCGCTGCCGGATAACCTGAAGCAGTTCGTCGACCAGCAGGTCGCCGGGCGAGGCTATGGTACCAGCAGCGAATACGTCCGCGAGTTGATCCGTCACGACAAAGATCGGCAGCACTTGCGTAGTCTCCTGCTTGAGGGTGCTTCATCCGAGACGACCGAGCCGGTTGATGCCGCCTATTTCGATAGCCTGCGAGCCCGTGCCTCGCGGCAAAGCTCCAAGTGATTGCAAAGTCTATCGTTCCCCGCGAGTCGGCCCGCGGGGATATCGAGAATGCCGTGGACTACTATGCTCGCGAGGCTGGCGCTCAAGTCGCGATTAGCTTCGTTGACGCGCTGCAGTCGACATTTGGTTTGATCGCAAAGCATCCTTCATCGGGTTCATCGCGCTACGCATATGAACTCGGTTTGCCCGATCTGCGCAGCATGTCGCTGAAGGCTTTCCCTTATATCGTCTTCTATCTTGAGCAAGCCGATTACGTCGACGTATGGCGTATTCTGCATGCGAAGCGCGACATTCCAGCGTGGCTGCAAGATCCCGAAGTGTGTGCGTAGTATGGCATGCAGTATTAGGTAGAGGGGCCTGCGCTGTGATCCGAACGAAGGTCGGCCCACTGTGGTTTAAGCGGTGCTGCGCGTTTCATCTGCAGTTTTTTCCCGATCGCGAGGCGCTATCAAAGCTCTGCGATTTGCAGGAGAGCATCGAGCGAAATAGCACTGCGCCGCTTCTGCGCGTCCCGGCCACAAGCCTGCACATGATGGTCGCAACTCTGCTCAACGCGGCGACGCAGTTGAGGATTCCAAACTACGAGGTCTGGAAGCGAAAGGGGAACGATGGAAAGCGATCGTGGAGAAACTGGTCGAAGAGACCCCGCCGATTGAGCTCCATTTCGATGAGGTCGCCGCCTCAGAAGCCGCTATCTTCGTAAAGGCCCAGGAGCCGGTAGAATTGCGCGAGCTTCGCTCGGCCATTTCAGATGCTATCTGCTTCGAACACTGGCGCCCAACTCCGCCCCAAATTGCTCACATGACATTGTTCAGGTTTTCTGCAGTAGAATGGCTACCGGCAGTCGACTTTAACGCAGTGTTTTTGCCTGTAGGAGTCCGGGTTGGATCCCTTCAATTGTTGGAGGAGCGGGTTTATCCAAACGTCGACGTCAACATGTTGAGCGAGCCGTTGTTACAGGGCAGAAGCCCGCGATAGCGCACTTATTTCACGCGCACGGTAGATCTGCTCGACGGCACCTCCTTTCGGCTCCTCGGCCCGGCCGACCCTTCACTTCTTCGATGGACTTTCAAAGATCGATGCCGCGGCCGCGGTTGACGGTGCGCTGGCGCCGTTCCGAAAGGATCTTTTCGCTGCTCTCCTTGCGGACGGTCTGCTGCAGGAATTTCAGCCTCTCCTGCATCGCCTCAAAGGCGCTGCGCTGCGCTGGCGGAATGTGGTTGATGAGATCCCTCTCTCCTCGGACGATGGCATTGCGGCCGAAGCGCTCGTCGAGCGCGGTGCTGACGGCGTCGAACTCCCGGCGAATGCCGGGATCGAGCGAAGTGGGAAGGACGCTCAGCTTGCGGCCATTGTTCTTCGCCTCGGCGGTCAGCCGCATGAGTACCTCTTCCGCCGCCTTCGACAGGCCGGGAATGGCGACTGCCATGCGCCGTCGCTCTTCGGCAACAGCCTGCCGTGTTGCATCGAGCACATTGACGTAGGCTGAACCGAGCGCGCGCAGACGGGCGGCGGCTTCAGGCACGGCCTGCACAGCCTCTTTGCGCTCCCGGCCGGCGGCCAGCATCCGGTCCTTCAGGCGATCGGAACCGCGCAACGCACCGTAGGCAGCCGGATCGTTGGTCACCGCGGCGGCGATGCGCTCGGCAGCAAAACCTTTCTGGAGCAGCTCTTCGATCTTGCCGACGGCGCCGGCCGGATCGCGCCAGATCGTTGATGCCACGGCCGCCAGGGCGGCGCGCTGCTGGCGATACAGCGGTGTGGCCAGAGCGCGAGACCTCGCCTCCTCGTCGACAGGGGTCTTGAACTCGGTGACGGCGGCAAGCATGGGCAGCACGGCGGCATTCTCCTTGTCTGCCTCCATCCCCTGATCGGCACTCGCCGCGACGATCTTCGAACGATCCCGCCGCTCGACGAGATGCTGCTCGGCGGCAAAACGCTTCACGGCTTCAAATAGCCGGGTCAACTTCTCGCGTCTGGTGCTCGCGAGGTCTTCCGGCATACGCTCGATCACGTTGCGTTCGGCAACCGTATCGGCATTGGGTGTGAAGGCGCTCCAACCGAAGCGGGCGGTGAGCGCCTCGCTGACCGCCTTGACCTCCTGCACGAGCGAGCGGTCTTCGGCGGCAAGCGCAAAGGCGGTCTTGTAGGCGTCGTCACCACCTTGCCTGCGCACCGCCTCGATCTCGACGAGACGTGCCATCGCTGTCTTCGAGAGCGCCGGGATTGGCAATGACATATGGGTGCGACGCTCTTGCTCGCGGCTTTCGAACCGCTCGGCGTTTCTTCGGAACTCCGTCGCATGGGCGCGGGCGAGCGGCAGCAGGTCCGTCAAGGCGGTGATCGCGGCATTTCGTTCGTCGCGTGCCGCACGACCGTCGACGATGAGATCGGAACCACGCAGGCGGCCGAGCCGATCCGGTGCTGCGGCAAGATCCTCGGCAATCTTGCGCGGTTCGATGCTTGTATCCGAGGAAAGCGCGTTCAGCGCTGACAGCGCCGCATCCGGGTCACGATAGATCTTCTCCAGCAGCGGCCGCAGGATGGCTTCGCGCTCTTTCCAGGCCGGCGACGCAAGCTGAGCCAGCCGCGCGTCCTCGTCGACGCTCCTGGCAAAGACCGTGGTGGATGGGATCAGATACCGCACACGGCCAGTGTCTGCATCCGAGACGGTTTGCGTTTCAATTCGCGCCTCATTGTAGGAGACGCGCCGCTCCCGCTCGATCGCAAAACCGAGCGCCATGCTGGCCCGCTCCCAGAGCTCAGCCACCTGCTCCCTCTTTTCCGCAATCCACGCCCACCGCCGCGAGACCTCCTCTTCCATGCCGGCGGCAGCTCGAGAAAGAGTGTCGAGCCCCCGGCGTCGCGCAAAGTCGTCGGCATAGGCGCGATAACCGGCCTCGCTCTCGAAATCGAGCGTCGTCGTCTTGGCGCCGGAGCGCGACAGGCGCAGGACGAGCTGCTTGAACAGTTCCGGCCGATGGCTTTCCCGCTCGATGCGCTCCAGGCGGGCTTCGGCGGTTTCGATGCGTTTCGCGGTCCAGACATTGCGGTCGACTTCTCTTTCCTCGAACCGCTTCTGCCCGGTTTGCTCATCGACGATCGGAACCTGAACCTTGACCCGCTCCACGCCATCCTTGCGCAGGGTCACTGTATCGCCCTCTGAGACACCACCTTCTTCGAGCGCCTTCGGCAAACTCACACCCCAGAGACGATGGACGCTTCCGTCATCCGTCTTCACGTCGGCATAGGGACTGTCGTCGGCATCCACATCATTTGGCCGGAATTTGGCTTGTCCTGTTTCCACA